>JAJTBP010000431.1 GCA_021286825.1 Marinilabiliales bacterium
AAGGAGTTGAACTGTCCAGATCCAACCAGAAGAGGGGTCATCCGGAACTCCTGCAGGTAAGCATGCTTCATACTTGCAATTCATCCCCCCAAACGGGTCGCTTCAACTGTTCCAATCAACTGTTCAACCGGATTGATCAATTGATTGATTGGGCGATCCGCAGTAATCTGCAAAGCGTAGTCACCGATTGTCCGCACAGGGAGAAGCTGGGATGGCTTGAACAAACCTATCTGATGGGAAGTGCCTTGCTGTACAACTACGACCTTTACGCCCTTTACAACAAAATGGCCGACGACATGAGGGATGCCCAAACAATCGACGGACTGGTTCCCGATATTGCGCCGGAGTACACCCATTTTCTGGGTGGGTTCAGAGATTCTCCGGAGTGGGGAAGTGCTGCAGTAATCGTTCCTTGGATGCTTTGGCAATGGTATGGAGACCAGCGGATCGTTCAGAAAAGCCTTCCCATGATGCAAAGATATGTGGACTATCTCACCTCCAAATCCAACCATTACATCCTCTCCCATGGTTTGGGTGATTGGTTTGATTATGGACCTAAATCGCCTGGCGAGGCCCAGCTGACTCCCAAGTCTCTCACAGCAACCGCTCTCTATTGCTATGATGCGCAGTTGCTTTCACACATGCTCACCTTGCAGGGAATGGATATCCAAGCCCAACATTACAGCCAATTGGCGGATTCCATCAGACAGGCTTTCAACGATCGATTTTATGACGGGGCAGCCAAAAGATATGCCACAGGTAGTCAGACGGCAATGGCGATGCCTCTCTGTTGTGGACTGGTTCCTGAAAAAGACCGTTCCGCTGTTCGTGAGCAGTTGGTCAGTTCTGTCATCGCATCAGATTATGCTTTGACTGCCGGTGACATCGGTTTTCATTTTCTGGTGAAGGCGCTGGCCGATGCAGGTGCTGCGGAAACCCTTTTTCGGATGAATGCGCGGGATGATAAGCCGGGATACGGATATCAGTTGAAAAAAGGGGCAACGGCCTTGACCGAATCCTGGCCTGCACTGGAGGAGGTTTCCAACAACCATCTGATGTTGGGACATCTGATGGAATGGTTTTATTCGGGAATTGGTGGAATTGCGCAGGAAGAGGGCAGTACTGCCTTTCGACACCTCCTCATCAGACCTTCCCTGACGGGGGATTTGAAGGGGGCTGACTGCAGTTTCCAATCTCCAAACGGTTGGGTGAGAAATCATTGGACTTTTGATGGCACACAAATGAAACAGACAGTTGAGATTCCCTGCAATACCGATGCTTGCCTTATTTTTCCGGGAAAGATGGGCAGGATATTGGATGAAAAAGGCAAAGTTCTTGCTGTAAATCATTCCAGGGACGGTTTCCTGATGATCAAGACCGGGTCCGGTAAATATATCTTTACTTTTCTTCCGGAATGAGGCTTGAGAAGATTAGGTATTCTTAACTTTAGGTAATAATTTCCCATCGGTCAATTTGAATCAAAATGAAAAAGAGTCCGCTTCTGCTCATGGCAATGTTCTTCTGTAATGCTGCATTTTCTCAGGTTGAGGAACCATCAACCATAGACCATTTTTATGTTGGTACCTATACGGATAGCGGTAGTGAAGGAATCTACCGGTTTGGTCTGGATCGGTCCACAGGAAAACTCCACAGCAATGGATTGGCAGCCATGTCCGAGAATCCTTCATTCCTTGCCTTGACCGCGAACGGGAGAAATTTGTTGTCTGTTCGGGAGACGCAGGATGAAAAAAACCAACGTGCCGGTTACATTGAATTGTTTCATGTGGATGAAAAGGGCAACCTCACCTCAGTAAACATGGTCTCCAGTGGAGGAGCACATCCTTGCCATGTTTCCGTCAACCCAGAGGGATGGGTAATCGCCTCCAATTATACGGGGGGGAATGTGACATTGATGCAATTGGCCCCAACAGGGGAATTGACGGAGGTTTTGTCCAGCGTGGCTCATACGGGATCAGGACCGGTTCGTGAAAGGCAAGAAAAACCCCATGTGCACAGCTCCATCTTTGAACCCCTGGGAAGTCGTCTTTTTGTTGCAGACCTGGGGATCGACAGGGTTAAGGTCTATATCCTTGACAAAGC
>JAJTBP010000432.1 GCA_021286825.1 Marinilabiliales bacterium
TGAAGATGACCCTGAGCACACGGGCTGCCATCTCATCTACCACCGATTCCTGAATCTTGCCGCTTTTGACGGCCTTCAGCAGCTCCTCTCCCAGGTATCGGCCATCCGGCATCTCCAGGTCCATTCCACTCAGTGCCGTAGGTACGGTACTCTTTACACCGCCCCAGTCTGAGACCACTGCACCGGTAAAACCCCACTGCTTCTTGAGGATATCAGTCTGCAGGTAGTGGTTTTCACAACAGTAGTAGCCCAGTGTCTGGTTGTAGGCCGACATCACTGTCCAGCCATCCGCTTCATCAATAACCGCCTTGTAGGCCGGTAGATAGATCTCCCGAAGGGCACGTTCACCTACTTTGACATCCACGCTCATCCTGTTCCATTCCAGGTTGTTGCAGGCAAAGTGCTTGGTACAGGTTACCACTCTTTTGCTTTGCACACCCTGTACAAAGGCGACGCCCATGCGGGACATCAGGTAAGGATCTTCTCCAAACGATTCGAAGGTTCGTCCGCCGAAGGGCGTTCT
Source organism: Marinilabiliales bacterium (assembly GCA_021286825.1). Lineage (GTDB taxonomy): Bacteria > Bacteroidota > Bacteroidia > Bacteroidales > Prolixibacteraceae > CAINVV01. Next base: position 524 of record JAJTBP010000432.1, read on the forward strand.
GGCGATGTTGACACAGGGTCCCAGCAACATGTTGTATCCCAAAACTCTGGTTTCGGCGCCGATCTCTTTGGCAACTTCGTTCATCAGGGCTACATCAAAGGTGGCTGCCCAGTTGATGGCAGATCCGTAATTGGTGGCAGCCCCTTTCCCGTTGGGCCCCAAGGGTCCGTCGGTCATGTTGAGTTCGGGTATGCCCAGCCGGATGTTACGCATCGTTTTGGAGGGTGAATCGATCGCTGCCAGAATGGTCGCCGGAGTGGATCCGGCCAATGCCGCCGGCGTTCCGTCCGCTTTTTTGGAGCCGCTTACCATCCAGATTTTTTCCTCCAGCGTCATACGTCCCATCAAATCCTTCAAGCGCTCCTCCACAGGAAGAAAGCGGTTCTTGTAGGCGGGCAGGTCGAACTGCTTCTGGGCCTGAACAGGCAAAGAGAACAGGGCAAGGCATGCCACTGCACCCATGAACAGTCGGTAAAATTTCATGAAATTGATTTGTTAAAAGTTAGAAGCGTTGATCCGAAACCGGAATCCGGATTCAAAAATAAGCAATTATCAGCAGTACAAGTGCGCCCATATGAAGAATTTGGCCCGCTGGCCCAGGCTACTAAACACTTTATGCTTTCCAGGCTTCGGTAGCGGTGCCCGTATTTGGTTTCCCAAGGAGTCGGGTGCCAGGCGAACCTCGATAGGGATGAACTTCCGAAGTCAATTTTTGACAGGTCAATGCAGGCCCTGTTCAATTCCTGATGAAAATCCTCTGTTTTTCGACAGAAATTTGGCTATTTTACCACAACAATTGCAAAACATAAAATCAGGCTTAATCGTATAAGCAACTGTACAAAACGATTGCTTACCAAACCGTCATTCAACAACAAAGTTAATAGGGACCCTAAATCAAAACATTATGGCAGATCTTAGTACAACATTCATGGGCGTCAGGTTAAAAAACCCCATCATTCTGGGTGCATGCAGCATCGTGGAAGACCTTGGAGCCATCAAAAAACTGGAAAGAGCCGGACTGGCGGCCATTGTCTACCGCTCTTTGTTTGAGGAACAGATCAATCTGGAGCACATCCAGCTGGATGAACAGCTGGGAGAATACAGCTACAGAAATGCCGAAATGGGCAACATCTTCCCTGAAATCAAACACAGTGGAGCTGCAGAACACCTGCACAACCTCGAAAAATTGATCAAAACCGTCAACATACCTGTCTTTGCCAGCTTAAATGCCATCAACGACAGTTCCTGAGGAATATGCGGTTGAATTGGAAAAGACCGGGGTGGCAGGACTTGAGCTCAACTTCTACGATGTTCCCATGGATGGCTCCCAAAACAGTGCCACCATCGAAGGACATCAACTGGAGATCCTGAAAAAACTGAGAAAACTGGTAAAAATACCGATCAGTGTCAAGCTCTCCCCCTTCTATGCCAATCCGGTCCATTTCATCCAAGAAACGGACAAGCTTGGCGCGGACGGTGTCGTTATTTTCAACCGGTTTTTCCAGCCGGAAATCAACATCGAAAATGAAGAGTTTTACTTTCCATTTGATCTGACCCACGAAAAAGATTA
>JAJTBP010000433.1 GCA_021286825.1 Marinilabiliales bacterium
GTTCACCGTAATGCGGGCGTTGATGGCCCATCCGTTGGCATCCAACACCGGAGCCAGGTCTCGTTTGCGCAATTTCAGGTAGGCAATGACCATGGACGGAAGGGAGATGGCCAAAATGATGCCGATGATGGCCAAAGGCATTTGCCACCAGGTAAGCTTGAGAAATCCGGTGAGAATCGACATGATCACCGTACCAATGGCACCCAGGGCAAGGCTGATGGCTGCAAAAATCCCAACAAACTTGCCAATGTCGAAAGGAGGTGCAGCAGGAGCAGCCGCTTGGGCCGGAGCGGTCTGCATCGAGCGATGAACCCCCTCCTCTACATGGGCCGAAGACTTCTCTACGCCTGTGGCAGCCGAACTTTCGACCGCCTTTTCCTTGGAAGATGCCACCTTTTCGATCTGGCGTGAGATCATGCGCGACAATTTTTTGTAGGGCGACCAAAAGGCTTGACGTATGCTGATGGGATTGTCAATGATTTTGATCAGGGTGGCATCCCAGTCATTTCCCTCCCGGTCATAGAAGATGGCGTTGCGGCCCACCATGATGTTGTCAATGTCGCCATCGGTCAAGGCAGCCACGATGGTCATCCGTTCATTTTTGAGTTGCGAAACACAATCACAATACACCAGACAGATGCCGCTGTATCCGGCCATGCTGTTGTGTTTGGGCATGTCACTCACCCTGATGCAGAGTTCGCAGCATCGTTGGTCGATGAAAAGTCGTCCGGCCTGAAACATGGCTTTGTGTTCGTTGGAGTAGAAATCACTGAAGGTCACAAAGTTGCGTAAAAGTGTATAGAAATCACAGTAGTAACGTGTTAGCTTCTCTACCAGTCCGATGTCGTTGATCTCTTTCTCCACCGCCTTGTCCTGTTCGATGAGGCTTCGGAGCGATGCTTCATGAGATCCGTTCAGGTACTCCCGAACCAAAGCAATGCCCAAATGCTCAACCTCAGCTCCTTTCTTTTCAGCCTGCCAGGCGAGATAACCCGCAAATCTTGCCGGAATGGAGTCCCATGCCTCCTGCGTCAATTGCTCTTGGCCAGGAAACAGCGGGGTAAGCACGAGGGTACGGAAATTTTCCAACTGCTTTTTCCAGGCGGGATTGATTCCCTGAGTCAACGGCATGGCAGCAGCATACCCCATGGCGATAGGGAAGGCGGCAATGGCTTCGGCACATTCGGCCAGGTTGTTCGGACTCAAGGCCTCAGCCTGGGCTGCAAACTGATTCCATTGACCGGATGTGGCTTGATCGAAAGAGGCCAAATGGCCGCGCAGGAAGTAATCGTTGATCTTGGATTGTATGGCTTGATAAGCTGCATAGGCGGCCGCTGTTTCCGTCCCAAAAGGCAAAAGGGTTTCGCTTTCACTTTCCGATCGAGCATACCATTGGTCATAGTCGGCACATTTGGATAGGAAATCCGTGAGCAGATCCCCGGTGATTCCGGACTGACCATTCCTGTCGGCAATCGATCCGGAGATGGCCAGAATCTGTCCGATCATCTGTTTCAAGCCCTCATCCTCCGTGGCACTCTCCAAGATGATGCCATCCCCGTTGAAGAGAGAGTTGGACAGGATTTGTTCTGTAGCCGAGGCTTCAGCAACGGAAATCTCCTGTTGCTCCGCCTTCCCAAGGTTGAAGAGGATCTGTTTCGCTGAGGCCAGGATTGCTTTGCCCTCCTCTGTCGAGACATTGATGGCGCTCAAAGGCATCACCTGATTGGCTTGGAGCAGATCATCATGGTTATTGGTGAGGGCAAGCAGCCATTGCATCGCAGCCAGAATCTCCGGCACCCTGATTCGCTGATCATTGTCCGTATCAATCAGCTCCAGCGTACGAGAGTCTATCTCCATGCCATGAACCGGACAGCTCAAGGCCGTCCACAGTTTTTGATCAAGCATTGCCAATGCCTCCAGGTCGGATCCGGATTGCAGATTTACCCGATTTTCACCTCCTATCCGGGAGAACTGCCAGATGTGTGTGTTGTCATCCGATTTGATCAGACTGGTAATCTTCTTGACCGGGGCCATCACCTCTTTGTTGACTTTCATGTTTTGCTATTGGGTTGGTTTCGGAAAAGGATCCA
>JAJTBP010000434.1 GCA_021286825.1 Marinilabiliales bacterium
TCCAGAGAAGGTGATGGACACCCAATCGCATGATTTCCTGGCCATCATCGAGTCGTTGAAAGATTTTTCCCTGAAGATTGCCAAGGCTTCCGCCAACATCCCACAGGAGGCGCAGTTTGCCCTTAAGAACATAGAAAACAGCACCTTTCTTGTCAATTTTATCTGTAACAACACCGACCTGAGTGCAGAAGAGAAGCAGGAGTTGTTGGAAAAAAATGATATCCGGGACCGAAGTACCCGCTTATTGGCCCTGTTGATGCGTGAAGTACAGATGCTGGAGCTAAAGAAGGACATCCAACAGAAGGTAAAACAGGAGATGGACCAGCAGCAGCGCGAATACCTGCTCAATCAGCAGATCAAGACCATTCAGGATGAGTTGGGCGGCAATCCGATGCAACAAGAGATCGAGGAGATGAAGAAACGGGCGCTTCTGAAAAAATGGAGTGAACCGGTTCAGAAAACCTTCGAGAAGGAGTTGGGTAAACTGTCCAGAATGAATCCGGCAGCCGGGGAATATTCCGTTCAGGTTGGTTATCTGGAGACCTTGCTCGACTTGCCATGGAACGAATACACAAACGACAATTTCGATCTGATCCACGCCGAGAACATCCTCAATGAAGATCATTTTGGTCTCGAAGCCGTCAAGGAACGCATATTGGAACACCTGGCCGTCCTCAAACTCAAGGGAGACATGAAGTCGCCCATTCTTTGCCTGTATGGCCCCCCCGGAGTAGGCAAGACCTCTTTGGGCAAATCGGTAGCCAAGGCATTGGGCCGCAAGTACATCCGGATGAGTCTGGGCGGATTGCACGATGAGTCGGAGATCCGGGGTCACCGGAAGACTTACATCGGTGCCATGCCCGGAAGGATTCTACAGAACCTGATCAAAGCAGGATCGGCGAACCCTGTTTTCATCCTGGATGAAATCGACAAGGTCTCGAAGGATTTTCATGGCGATCCGGCGTCAGCCTTATTGGAGGTGTTGGATCCGGAACAGAATGTGGAGTTTCATGACAACTACCTGGACATCGATTTTGACCTTTCCAGGGTACTCTTCATTGCCACGGCCAACACCGTCAGTACCATCCATCCGGCACTCAAAGACAGGATGGAATTGATCGATGTCAGTGGTTACCTGATGGAGGAGAAACGGGAGATCGCCCGGAAGCATCTGGTGAAGCGGCAACTTCAGAACCATGGTCTGGGCAAGCATGACATCACCTTTTCCAAGGAGATCCTCGGCAAGATCATCGAAAACTATACACGGGAATCAGGCGTCAGGGAGTTGGACAAACAGATTGCGAAGGTGGTCAGACGGGTTGCGCGAAAGATCGTTACCGGATCCGAATTCAACGTTCGTCTCTCTGAAGAGGATTTGCGCACCTACCTGGGTGTTCCGAGATTTTCCAAAGACAGCTATGAGGGGAACGACTATGCCGGTGTCGTGACAGGATTGGCCTGGACCTCCGTTGGGGGAGAGATCCTTTTTGTGGAGACCAGCCTGAGTGCAGGGAAAGGGAAGTTTAGCATCACCGGGAATTTGGGTGACGTCATGAAGGAATCGGCAACCATCGCCCTCGAATATCTGAAAGGCCACGCCGAACTTCTGGAATTGAAGCCGGGCATCTTCGATCGTTGGGATGTTCATGTGCATGTTCCGGAAGGTGCGATCCCCAAGGATGGTCCTTCGGCAGGAATCACCATGGCAACCGCCCTGGCTTCGGCTTTTACCCAACGCAAGGTGAAAAAGCATCTGGCGATGACCGGTGAAATAACCCTCAGGGGCAAGGTGCTGCCGGTTGGTGGCATCAAGGAGAAGATCCTGGCAGCGAAGCGTGCCGGTATCAAGGAGATCATCCTCTCCGTGCAAAACAAGAAAGATCTGGAGGAGATCCAGGAGATCTACCTGAAAGGCCTTACCTTCCATTTTGTGAAGGATGTCTCGGAGGTCTTTGCGATCGCCTTGCTCAAGGAGAAAGTATCCCATCCTTTGAAGATTGAATAATCTGTTACGTTTTTGTGAAATTCATTCAACCGCCCCTGAAAAAAGTGGGGTGGTTTTGTGAGGAGTTTGGTTTTTTCGAAA
>JAJTBP010000435.1 GCA_021286825.1 Marinilabiliales bacterium
CAATTCCGATCATTTGAAAAGAAGGAGGATATACAATTGAATGCACCTTCAGAAAGTTTCTGACTTAATGTTTGACAGAGAAACACTTGAATGGAAAAGCTTACCTTTGTCTTGAAAACGACAATCCACAACTACGAAAAATGATGAAAAATGACGAATCGGTTGGATGACATGCTAGCAATTTTAAAATGCGGCCTTGAAAGTGTCCAACCCGAACGACTGATTGCAGAACAATTCAGGCTGCAGGACGATCATCTCCTCCACGACAAAGCCAACATTTGCCTTAGCGATTACAAAAGAATTTTCCTCATTGGGTTTGGCAAGGCATCCGCCAGAATGGCCCTGGCCATGGAGCATCTACTCGGTGAAAGGATTGAATCCGGATTCATACTCACCAAATACAACCATTCTGTTCCGCTGAAATACTGTCAGGTATCGGAAGCAGGACATCCCATTCCAGACAGTTGTGGAATCGAGGGATGCCAGAAGATTGTCCACATTGTTAAAGACTTATCATACAACGATTTGCTGATTGTATTGATTTCCGGAGGAGGATCGGCCCTTCTTGCCGATCCGGTGGACGGGTTGGATCTGGAATCCATGGCAAAAGTAACACAGCTGCTGGTTTCCTGCGGAGCAACCATTCATGAGATCAATGCTGTAAGGAAGCATTTGTCGGTCTTGAAAGGTGGCCAATTGGCAAGACTTGCTGCACCCGCTCGGGTTCTTGCCCTCTCAATTTCTGATGTTGTAGGAGATCACCCGGATGTGATTGCTTCGGGTCCGACGACGCCAGACCTTTCCACATTTGACCAAGCCTACGCAGTACTGGAAAAATATGATTTGACGGCCAAGGTTCCAGGGATCGTAAGGGAGATCCTTTCCGAAGGTGTTGCCGGGAAAAGGGCTGAAACGCCAAAACCAGAGGACCCTTGCTGGAACCGGACCACCAATATAATGCTGGGAAACAACGAGATAGCGCTCGAACATTCCGTTCAGAAGGCAGTGGCCCTGGGCTTTCCATCGATTGTGCTAAGCGATCATCTTGCAGAAGACGTAAAGGATGTTGCAGAGAAGATCCTGGAAGATGCCAACCGGTTGTGGAACAAATTTCCTGATCAGCGGCTCGCCCTCTTCTGGGGTGGAGAACCGACTGTTTCCGTTCGGGGTAACGGCCTCGGGGGACGGAACCAACATCTGGCATTGTTGATGACTGAAAAACTGGCAAACCAAAAGAATGTGCTCTTTTTGTCGGCAGGTACCGATGGAACAGATGGTCCGACAGATGCAGCCGGGGCCTATTGTTCCGGAGAAACGATGGCACGAAGCAGGCAATTGGGGTTAAACCATCGGGTTGCTAAAGAGAACTTTGATTCTTACCATTTTTTCAAAGAGCTTGACCAACTGATCATCACCGGACCCACTCATACCAACGTCATGGATCTAATGATCCTATTGAGAGATTAGCGATTGTACTTCTCTTTCGATCAGAACATGGACGCTATTTCCTTCTTGATCCAATCCGGGTCTGCATCCAACGCAAAAACTTTCTGTGGGATCAGTGGATAGGTCTTATGCGTACTTTTGAATCGTTCGATCCCGCCTCCGGTAATGTTCAACATGATCGTTGATTCCCGGGATAGATCGTTGTTTTGGACCGCTTCGATTAAAGAGGCAACAGCCACTGCCGCAGCAGGTTCCAGATCAATGCCTTCCCACTGTTGAAATTTTTCAGAAGCTCTGGCAGCAGCCTCATTGGTGATCCCGTAGATCTTGCCACCGGCATCACTCAAAGCATCAAACAAACCGCCTTTGAGCGAATAGGGTGGTTTTCTATTGGAGAGCACTTTTGCCTGAATGTGTTCCACTTGTCTTCTCATGAGGTCATCATCGGAGGGAAACAAGACCGGAGAATGCTGGTCCCATGCCTGTTTGATGGGCAGGAAGGGATCATTTTGCGAAAGCATCAGCTTCATCTTATGCTCTCCATATCTTCCATCGGCCAAAAACCTGAGATTTGCCTCCCAGGCTGCAATGGCCCCTGTTCCGCTTCCAATCGCCTGAAAATAGTAATCAGGAATTCT
>JAJTBP010000064.1 GCA_021286825.1 Marinilabiliales bacterium
GAGAGCGATCCACCGTAGGTGTCCCACAATCCAATCTTCACCGGATGGATGTTGCCCGTCAGGCAGTCAGGTTTGGATCGGGCAGCGCGAATGGTTAGCCATCCTTCCCGGGCGGCTTGTCCAAGGAGCTTCCGCGCAACAGCATTATCGGGCACATAAAAGGTCCCGGCAATCTCCTGGTTCGCCTTCGCTTTCGGCTGGGTCACACGACGCACCGTGATGCCTGCCTTCAAAAGGTCGTTGACAACGGTAAAAGAGTAATCACTCTGCGCACTCAACAAAAAGCCGGATCCACCACTCGGCAGTGGATGGGTGGGCGACTGCACCTCTCCAAAAGGCAGCACCCGGAAGGGCCCGGCAAATCCATGCAACACCCTTGTAAATTGTATGCCCATTGAAAATGCTGGCGTCCAACCTGCAATGTCATAGGGCTTGACAGGAGGTCCGCCGGGATATTGCAAATCATTCGGGTGATCCTGTGGTTCAAACATATCCAAGACATGTGGCCGGAAAGCCTGATCGGTCTGGACGACATAACTACCCACCGGAAAATTGCGACCATCGACCGAAAAGGGTTGTGTGGCCTCTTTGACAACGATTCCCGAGCGGATCAGGGCATTGACAAACTTGATGGCGGTAGCGAAATCCGGCTGATCCGATGGGAGGACATAACCCCGCGGATCCCTGCGGGTGGAATCCTTGAGCATCCGTTGATAGTATCGCAAGGGCAAGGTATCATTCCGCATGGAGCCATTCTCATCCTCGTCTGCAATGGCTTTCTTGTTTCCCTGGTCTTTCCGCCAGGCCGCCAGCAGGGACTCCGTCCTGCCAGCGGTAACCGTCCAATTGTCGCGGCTGCCGGTTGTGATGGCAGACCGTCCCATGTTGTAAATGTTGAAGAGAAGATGTTCCCTGTTTCTGGCAGCATAATCCAGAACAGCGTAATTCAAGGAGACGGAATAGTCGATGGATTTTCTGAAATTCCAGTTCTGCGGCATCACCGGGAAGGGGGTGTTGCCGTTGGGCAGCAGGCGTGCCGGAACCAGCGGAACCGTGGAAGGTGTGGGTCCGCCGATGATCTCCGTCAGCAACCCAATGATGTTGTGAAAATAGGCTGTCGTCCGCAATCCGCCATTGTACCAGGTGGAGAAAACCGATCCGCCCCGCTCCGTATAGCCCGGTTTGCCCTCCGCATTCAGCCGGTTGACCATCGCCGCACCTACGGCATCGATCCCGGTCACGACCAACGGATGGAAATAATAGTTGAAAGGATCCCGGTAGGGAGGACCTGCCACTACCGAACCCGCCGGACCTGCCTGATGGTGGTTGTATAGGATCTGCGGCATCCATTCGATGTAAAGTTGCCGACTGATGTTTTGGGACTCCTTCATGTTGAGCATGTAAAAATCCCGGTTGTTGTCGTGACCCACATATTTTTGGTAGAGCACCGGCAATCGGTTCAGACTTCTTTTCAAGGAATCCTTTTCCCGCATGTACCAGTTGGAGACAATCTCCTGACCGTCCGGATTGGCATGGACCAACAGGACGATCACCTGATCGAGGATACGAAGGGTCTCCGGATCCTTCCGACTGACCAGCTGCCAAAGCGTTTCGATAAGCTGATGCGTTCCCACCGTTTCCGTGGCATGCAATCCACCATCGATCCAGACGACGGCTTTGCCTTCCTGGGCCAGTTTTTCCGCATCGGCAGGCGTCAATTGCTCTGCCCTGGCCAACTTCATCGAGATCTCCTTGTAATGATCCAGATTTCTGATATTCTCCGGTGACGACACCACCATCATGATCTGCCTCCTCCCCTCTTCCGTGGGTCCCATGTCCACCAGCTTAACCCGGTCGGATGCGGCAGCTACCTTTCTGAAATAGGCCTCCGTGGCTGAATAGGTAGCCAACCGGTAATTGTCTCCGATGGAAAATCCAAAATGGGCAAGCGGAGAGGGAACATTCTGTCCGGATAAGCCGGCCAAAAGCTGCAACAGGAATACCGACAACAAGAGTATTTTTCGCATGGGATGAGGTAGTTTTTGATGGATCTCAACCATGATCCGTCGCCCGAAAATAATAAAAAATAGGCGCCTATCCCAGCAAATGCAACGATTCCGGGAGAATGCCCGAGAATTTGCCCAACTACCGAATCATCCACTTCAACAAGGATGACAATTCTGGAGAGAAATCCGTATCTTACCCCTTCTTTGATCCGAATCCAAAAACAGGGCAGCCCCATCTGCCAACTCACTTATATTCATGAAACTACTAAGACATTCCACACGGGTTTGGGTGTTGATTGTGTTGTGGTGCGGATGCATCTCCCCGCGGCAGTCCCAGCCTGCAGACCTGTGTCAATGGGTCGATCCCATGATTGGTACCGGTGGCCATGGACACACCTTCCCCGGCACAACAGTACCCTTCGGTATGGTGCAGATTAGTCCCGACACCCGATGGGAGGATGGCTCCTCTGGCTATCATTTTTCTGACCACAGCATCATGGGATTCAGTCAGACCCATCTCAGCGGAACCGGGGCACCCGAATATTGCGACGTACTGTTGATGCCCACCACTGGCAAGGTCCGTATCCTGCCGAGCGATGCGAAGGTTCCCGGATCGGGATATCGCTCCTCCTTCCGTCATGAAAATGAGCAGACCTCCCCAGGATATTACAGCGTGCAACTCGACGACTACCCGATCAAAGTCGAGCTGACGGCTACTGCAAGAGCCGGTTTCCATCGTTACACCTTCCCGGCTTCCGACAGTGCCAACATCATCCTCGACCTCAAGAACAGGGATCAGGTGCTGGCCTCAAGCCTGCGGATCATCAGCAACACGGAAATTGAGGGTTTGCGCAAGTCCAGACGTTGGGCTCCCGAACAATATGTCTATTTCAGGGCCAAATTCTCCAAACCCTTCGTCGCCTATGGCATCGCCGTGAACGACACCCTTCGGGGAGAAATGGGATCGACCGAAGGAAAAAACCTTCGTGCCTATTTCCGTTTCAAGACATCGGCCCATGAGCCCATTCTCGTCAAAATAGGAATTTCGGCTGTGGATACGGAAGGAGCCGCAAAAAACCTCGAGGCTGAGATACCCGGATGGGACTTCGACGCTGTGGCTGCCAAGGCCAGGACAGCCTGGAATGAACTGCTCTCAAAGATCGAAGTAAAGGGTGGAACGGATAAGCAAAAGCGGATTTTCTATACTTCGTTTTACCATTCAGCCATCGCACCCAACCTATTTCAGGATGTGGACAACCGTTACCGGGGAATCGACCATCGGATCCATACCGCCAATGGCTTTACCAACTACACCGTGTTCTCACTCTGGGATACCTTCCGCGCCAACATGCCCCTCTACAGCATCCTCGACCCGGAGAGATACAAACAATTTGTTCAGACATTTCTGGAGATGTACAAGGTTGGGGGTGTTTTACCCCAATGGGAACTGGCCGGAAACAATACCGCAGTGATGATTGGTTACCACACCCATTCTGTCATTCTGGATGCACTGACAAAGGGTATCCAGGGAGTGGACTACCCGCTTGCACTGGAAGCCATGCGAAAAAGGGTGGAAAACATCGGTTATTACAAGGATCTGGGTTTCATTCCGGCAGACAAGGTGGGTGGCTCCGTTTCAATGGTCATGGAATACTGCTTCAATGACTGGTGTGTTGCCCAAATGGCCAAACGACTCAATCAACCCCAGGTGTACCACGACTTTATGTATAGGTCGGGATTCTATCAAAATCTTTACGACCCATCCACCGGATTTATGCGTCCCAAAAAAGCCGATGGACAATGGGTCTCACCCTTCGATCCAGCGGAGGGAAGTGAACATTTTGTGGAAGGCAATGCCTATCAATACTCGCTTTTTGCACCACATGACGTGAACGGACTGATGCAGCTCATGGGAGGGGAAAAGGCCTTTATCCAATGGATGGACACCTTGTTCGTCAAAAAATCGGTCTACGACAGCAAAGTCATCGATGCTGCCGGATTGATCGGTCAGTACGCCCACGGCAACGAACCCAGTCACCACATGGTCTACCTGTACAACTATGCAGGAGTTCCATCGAAAGCGGCCCCAAAAATCAGACGGATTCTGACATCCCTCTACGACGATCAGCCGGATGGACTAAGCGGCAATGAAGATTGTGGACAGATGTCGGCCTGGTATATCCTGAGTGCCATGGGTTTTTATCCGGTTTGTCCCGGCTCGGGCGACTATGTCATCGGATCTCCCCTGTTCGATGAAGTGACCCTCCACCTCGGGCAAGGGAAAAATTTCACCATCAGAGCCTTGCACAACAGCGAACAAAACAAATACATCAAGTCGGCCCGACTCAACGGAGTGCCCTATGCGAAAAGCTGGTTCTCACACCAGGAGATACGCAACGGCTCCCTGCTGGAGTTGGAAATGACACGGGATTCAACCTCAGATTGGGGCCGTGCCATTTCCGACAGACCCATCTCCACGCCGAGGGAACAAGCGGCACCCCTTCCTGTGGCGGAGACAAAAGATGGCTATTTTCTGGACAAAGCCACAGTGGTGCTGCATGCCAAAGATTCAACCGAAGCGATCCATTATACCTTAGATGGCTCCAGACCCGATGAAAAATCCCCTCTCTATCAGCGTCCGGTCGTGGTCGACCAATCGACCATCCTTCGTTTTGCCGGATTCTTGAAGGGAATGCTTCCCAGCCTGCCGGTCTCCGTTTCGGTCACAAAACTTCCATATGAACCCCTACCGATCGTGGAAAAAAGGGATTTCAAGAGCGGATTGCATTACCAATATTACGAAGCCTATGTTCTGGACACGGAAGAACTGGATCCGCTCACACCCGTCTCAACAGGCATTGTCTCCACCTTTTCGCTCGAAAAAAGGGAGAGAGAAGACAATTTCGGCATCATTTACTCCGGGTTTCTCGACATCCCGAGAGACGGAATCTATACCTTCTCCATCAAGGTGAACGATCAATGTGTCCTCTGGTTGGGCGGCAAGGAGTTCATACGCGGGGGGTCCCGAACGATCGCATTGAAAAAGGGCAAATATCCTGTGCTTGAGAAATATTTTCAACTTGGCGCCAAAAAATTCAATCAGATTTTTTGGGAAGGACCGGGAATCGACAAGGAGGAAATACCGGCAACGGCACTTTTCCACTGATCCATCCCATGGCCTTTCCTCCAAACCAATATTAGCCATACGATGAACAAAAAAAAGGATCTTGGATTTTTCCTGACAGCGTGGATTGCGTTGTTGCTCCTATCCAATGCGGCCAACGGACAGCTGAAACCCTGCTATTCAGCCAAGGTCGACAAATACGGATTTGTCGACAACCATGGGAAAATGGTAGTCGAACCCAAATATGATCTCGCTTGGCCCTTCCGTGAGGGAATGGCACCCGTTCGGATCCATGGGAAATATGGATTTGTCAATGAAGCCGGAAAGGAGGCCATCGCCCCGCAATTCGATATGGCTTTGAAATTTTCCGACGGTTTGGCCGTCGTAAAAACGGGAGGCAAATACGGATTCATCGACAAATCCGGTAACCTGGTGGTTCCCGCCCTCTATGACAGGGCAGACAATTTCCATGGCGACCGTGCCAACGTGTCAACAAACGGTCAATGGAGCGTCATGATTTACAACGGAAAACAGCAAAAACCATGAAAAAATCCGGATACCTCCTCCTCATCCTGCTGATACATGTCGGACTGCAAGCCCAGACCCCACGCCTGATTCAATATGTGGATCCCTTCATCGGGACGATGGGTGGATCCCACAATTTTCCCGGGGCAACACTCCCTTTTGGAATGGTACAGGTAAGCCCGGACTGTGGCAACAAAAGTTTGCAGGATTATCTGGAATACCGAAATGGGCAGCAATATGATTATGCCAAAAATGAAATACAGGGATTTGGCCATCTGCATCTCAGTGGTACCGCCAACGACCCGGCAGGTGATCTATCCGTGCTCCCCGTCTCTGGTCTTCCGCCCACAGCCAAATGGATCAAGAGTCGCTTTTCACACCAGGAGGAGGAGGCTTCCCCTGGATACTACCGCGTCGTGCTTCAAAGCTTTGGCATCCAGGCCGAATTGACTGCTGCCCAGCGTTGTGCCTTGCACCGGTATCTCTTTCCTGCAAAGAAGGAGAAAATGATTCGCTTCGATCTGGGATACCACAACGGCGCCCCACCGGTCGAATCCTGTTTCAGGAAAATCAATGATACCACTTTCGTGGGATACCGCTATTCAACTGGGTATGCAGACGACAAACGACTCTTCTTCGCCATTCGTACCAACAAACCGGTGGGTCGTCTCACCCTGTTCGCCGATACCGTTCAGGTGCAATCTCACGACTCGGTCCATGCGGTGGGTGTCAAGGCCTGTCTGTCATTCCCTCCGGAAACATGCGACACCCTGCTGATGAAAGTAGCGATCAGCTTTGCTGACATAGCGGGAGCGATTACCGGACTTTCTGAGGTCCCGGATTGGAATTTCGAAGGGGTAAAACGGGAGGCGGAAAGGATCTGGGAGCAGGAATTGGAAAGAATGACCATCACCACACAAAACCGGACCCATCTGCGGGAGTTTTATACGGCAGTTTATCACTGTTATCTCTCTTCTTCCGGATTCTCGGATGCGACCGGAAGATACCGGGGTCCAGATGGAAAGATCCATACAGAAAATGACATCTACTCCGTTTTCGGACTCTGGGATACCTACCGAGCCCTTTTCCCACTCTACACATTGACGCAGCAACAACGGCTGCCACATCTCTTGCGCTCCTTCCTCGCCTTTTATGAACAATATGGCTTGTTGCCCGTTTGGGAAATGGCTTTTTGCGAGACCCACTGCATGACGGGATACCATGCTGTCCCCATTCTGGCTGATGCCATCCTGAAAGGAGTACAAGGTTTCGATTGGAACGAAGCCTATGCCGCCATGCTGGCAAGCGCGAATCAGAACATCCGGAACAGCGACAGCTATCGCAAATTCGGTTATGTCCCCTTTGAAGCCTCCTCCGCCTCTGTTACGAAGACCACCGAATATGCCTTCGACGATATGGGAATTGCGCGGGTTGCTGCGAAACTGGGGAAGTCGGCCGACGAACGTCTCTACCGCCAAAGAAGCCGAAACTGGCAACATCTGTTTGATGTCCGATCCGGATTTATCCGTCCAAAATATGCAGATGGAAGTTGGGTGCCGGGCTTTGATCCCTTCAGCGATCAGACGAATGGGAAGGAGTGTTATACCGAGGGCAATGCCTGGCACTACACCTTCATGGTTCCGCAGGATCTCCCGGGATTGATTCAGGCATTCGGATCACCTGCCCTATTCGTTCAAAAGCTGGATTCCTTTTTTACCCTTCCCTATCCAACAGGCAACTACCTTGCCGGAATGGGTGGCTTGATCGGACAGTATGCCCATGGCAATCAGCCCAGTCAGCACCTTCCGTTCCTCTATGCTTACGCTGGATACCCGGAGAAAACAGCCGAAAGGGCCCATCAAATTCTGACAAACTTTTACAAGGATGCTCCGGACGGCATCATTGGCAATGAGGATACCGGCGGCATGAGCTCCTGGTTTGTATGGAATGCGGCCGGACTCTTCCCTGCGAACCCGGTTGGAGGGGAATACATCATGGGGTCACCCCTATCGGACCGTACCGTGATCCGTTTTCGTGACGGGAAGCAATTTACCATTGCAACCACCGGACGATCCGACCAAAACATCTACATCACAGGCGCTATCCTCAACGGCAAAAGAATCCACCGTGCCTTCATCCGACACAGCGAAATGGTGTCGGGCGGGACCCTGCTCCTGGAAATGGGCGATCATCCGGACCCGCATTTTGGAAAGGAGAACAAAGATCTGCCCGGATTACCCCAACCCTGAAAGAATGACAACTGCCTGTTGACAGTGCCGGTCCTTCCCCTGAAAAGGATGATCCGAAGTTGGGTTTACACAACTGTTTGATTATTTTTGTATCCAACTACTGCATCGACGTATACATTGTACTATTAACGCTTGCCAAAGAGGAGCCCGGACCTGATTCATCGCTCCGTACAAAGCCTGTCCCCATCGGATGGGTTTCCATTGGCATGTAAACCGACAAATGATGAAATTAAAATTTCTGATCCTTTCACTACTCCTTTCCGGGAGTACCGTTTTCTCCCAGCCACTGACCAGAAGACTTCCCTATGACCTCACCAAAGACCGCGTGCTCTATACGGTAGGTTATACCCATCTCGATTCGGAATACGAATGGGATTACAGGACAACCGTGAGCGAGTACCTGAAGAATACCCTGGAGGAAAATT
Organism: Marinilabiliales bacterium; assembly: GCA_021286825.1. Lineage (GTDB taxonomy): Bacteria > Bacteroidota > Bacteroidia > Bacteroidales > Prolixibacteraceae > CAINVV01. The sequence continues at coordinate 8,330 of JAJTBP010000064.1, forward strand.
ACCGGTTGTTCGAAAAATACCCTGACTATCTCTATAGTTTCACCGGATCGCGCCGGTACAAAATGATGAAGGAGTATCATCCCGCGCTTTACAGTCGGCTGAAAGGATATGTGGATGCCGGAAGATGGAATGTAGCCGGTTCGTCGGTGGAAGAGGCCGAGGTGAACATATCCAATGCTGAGTCGGTCATCCGACACATTCTGTATGGCAATGGCTTCTTCAAACATGAATTTGGAAAGACCAGTGCAGACTACATGCTGCCCGACTGCTTCGGTTTCGTGGCCAACCTCCCCTCCTTGTTACACCATGCCGGTATCCTGGGATTCTCCACACAGAAGCTGACCATTCCCAATCTGAATACCTGTGTTCCATTACCCTTCAACGTGGGGGTGTGGAAAGGTCCGGATGGGAAAGGGGTAGTAGCCTGTCTGGATGCCACCGATTATGACGGGGACCTGCTTCCGCGTCTCGACATCGATCCCTACTGGGACAAGCGACTGTCGGAAGATGAACGCAAATATGGCATCCGCTTCGACTACCGCTATTATGGCTGTGGAGACATGGGCGGCGGACTGAGGGACCGGGATGTCACCTATGCAGAGGAGAGCCTGCACAATCCGGACAGCAAGATTCGGGTGGTCCTGGCATCATCAGACCAGATGTTCCGTGACATCACCCCTGCCATCGAGGCCAAATTGCCCGTTTACCAAGGGGATCTGCTGCTGGTGGAACACAGTTCCGGCTCCATGACCTCAGCCTCCTACATGAAACGGCTGAACCGAAAGAATGAGCTCCTCGCCCAAACTGCGGAGCAGATGGCCGTCATGGCCGGATGGATCAACGGTTCGCCCTATCCCCTTGAAACCCTCAACAAATCATGGGAACTGCTGCTGGGCAGCCAGATGCACGATGTCCTCCCAGGTACGGCTATTCCAAGCGGATACCCCTTGGCATGGAATGATGAGTTCGTGGCACAGAACGGTTTTGCATCCGTCTTTACCCGCGCCCTTGGAGAGGTTACCTCCCAAATGCATATCGCCGCCAAGGGTAGAGCGCTCGCCGTTTACAACCCCGTGGCCAGGGATCGCGAAGATGTCTGTACCGCGGAAATGGAGTTCCCTGAACCGACCGAACACCTGCGCGTCACAGATGCACAAGGAAAAGAGCTTCCTGCTCAGATCCTATCCAGAAAAGGCAACAATATCACTTTCCTCTTCCTTGCCAAGGTACCCTCCATGGGAATTGCCCTGTTTGATGTCACCGCTTCAGCCAAGAGAGGAAACAAAATGGATACCGGCCTCTCCATTGAACCCAACAGCCTTGAGAATGAATATTACCGCGTGACACTGGATGACAATGGAGACATCCGGCAGATCCTCGACAAGAAATCAGGACGGTTGCTACTGTCCGCTCCCTCCCGTCTCGCCTTTCTGCACGAATCGCCCAGGAAGGAACCCGCCTGGAACATGTTCTGGTCTGACAGGAAAAATCCACCCTTCGCCTACATGGACAAGGAACCGGTCATCCGCATGGTGGAAAACGGACCGGTCAGGGTTGCCTTCGAAGTGACCCGAAAGGGTGAAAACTCAATCATCCGGCAAACCCTTTCACTGGCTGCCGGACAAGCGGGCAAAAGGATCGAGGTCGACAACAAGATCGATTGGCAATCGACCGGTGTAAGCCTGAAGGCTACCTTCCCGCTGACCGCCGAAAACGAAAATGCAACCTACAACCTGGGCGTCGGCACCATCCAAAGAAATACCAACCACGAAAACAAGTTTGAAGTACCCTCCAAGTATTGGTTTGACCTAACCGATAAATCAGGCAAATTCGGCGTTTCCATCCTCGAAGATTGCAAATACGGTTCCGATAAACCGGATGACAAGACCCTCCGGCTGACACTGATGTACACACCATCGGCCAACCTGTGCCCCACCTGGCTGTACCAGGCTTCCCAGGACTGGGGAATTCAACAATTCAAATATGGTCTCTACAGCCATGATGGGGATTGGTCGACCAGCGAAACACAACGCCAAGCGGAATTCTTGAACCGCCCCCTTTTGGCTTGCGAAGTTTCGAACCACAATGAAAAAGGCAGCTCTTCGCAGTCGTTTATCCGCTTTAACTCTGAAAAGGTTGGCATCATGGCACTCAAGAAAGCCGAAGAGAGCGACCACTTGATCATCCGCGTGAATGAACTTTCCGGGAAAGACCAGCATGGCATCCTATTGTCACTGCCGGGTAAAATTACCGATGCCTATGAGGTGAACGGGCAGGAACAAAAGATCGGCGAGATCCGGCCCAAGAACAATCAACTTGAGTTTGACCTGACGGGTTCTTCCCTGAGATCCTTTGCCATCAAATTGGATCCCCTTGCAAAAACTTCCGTTGTCCAGTCGCAGGTTGCGCTGCCTTATGATCAGGATGTGATGAGCCATGACGACAACCGGACAGATGGTGACATGGTGCGAAAATATGACCCCACGGACCATGGACATGTATACAACTACCCGGCAGAGATGGTGCCCGACACCATCCGCTTTGGCGGGATTGCCTTCCAGATGGGCAGTCGTGACGACCTGAAGAAAAACTGCGTGACCTGTCAGGGCCAAACCCTTCAGCTTCCGGCTGGACCGTTCAGGAAACTATCCCTGCTCGTGGCAGCCACCGAAGAGACCACCGGAAACTTCGGCCTGAATGGGAAAGTCCAACCACTCCAAATTGGCAAATGGACCGGGTTCATCGGTCAGCACTACGATCGGGTCTTTGATCTGGATGGCCATACGGTGGTCGGCATGAAAGCGCCATACCTCAAAAAAGACAACATCGCCTGGTTTGCGTCCCACGTACACTTTGGCTACCCGACCCGGAATGAACCCTATCAATATTGTTACCTTTTCCGCTACGACCTGGAATTGCCGGAACACTGCACCAGCCTGCAACTTCCCGACAACAGCCGGATCAAGATCTTCGCCATCACGCTCAGTGACCAGCAAACGGATGATATCCGACTGTTACAACCCCTGGCAGACGACTTCAGTCAGAACGAACCTTTCCATTTGCGGAAACCGTAATTGCCAAGAATCGCCCAAGAAATGTCGCCATAGTTTGCTATAATTCAGCTTACTATGGCGATATTCTTTTATTCAGCAGGGGATGCTTATGTAAGATAAATACCTACAACCAAATCCGATAAACGCCGACTTTCTTTCTCCAATACCCTTACCTGCTTGCCAAGCGCGTGCCCTTACCTTTGGTACATAGATTCAGATGGGATCACTAAAATTGGAAGTTATGGAAAAGAGAGTCATTCAACAGGATAAGATTAGAAAGTGGTTGCAATCCGAAGCAGCCCTGCTCTATCAAAACGAGATCACTCCAGACAGTTTTCTCAGAAGAATACGACCGCTGTTGGCCATGCTTGAGAAGGAGAACCACAACGAACCCCTCGATGAAAATGAGATTTTCCGGCTGCTCTCTACCTCCTGCAGGCAACAAAACATGGAAGCAAGTGAAGAAAAATTCTTCGACATCATCGACCTTTGCCTGTACCGCTCCAATTGAATCAATCCAACCTTCTGATGACTCTTCCCACAATTCATCCATTTGCCCTTCGCAAGGAGCTGCCTTGCCTGATGTTTTCCTAAAACCCGCTCTTGGCTGAGCCGGCCAAACTTCATCACCGATCTCCCCCAACTGTTTGTGAAAGTTCCTGAATACGTCTCTGATTGAACAGGATACAATTTTTGTCTATATTTGTCCTGCATAACTACTACTACAATGAGACAATCTTCCGGACTGATGTTTCTGCCACTGGCAGTGACATGGGTGTGCCTGTTTGCCTATACGTCTGTTGGACAATCGATTGGGGCAGACAAAAAAGGATTGAATTCCGCTTTCGCGGATCGTCCCTTCCAGCAGGAATATGCTGTCCGCTTTTACCCTTCTGAACAACAGCAGCCCATTCAACTCAAGTCAGTCGTCCAGAACAGGGATGGACAGATCACGATCCTGACAGACAGAGGACGCTTCGTTCCTGAAAATGGTTCGATGTTTTACGACGGTTCCTTTACTGAAGAGATTGCCTATCCACAGATGCTGCCCAAGAAAATACGGGCAATCGGCACCTATCATGACCAGACCCTTTATTTGGATGACAAACAACTTTTCAGCAATGGTTGGGCAGGCAAGTTGCAAATCAATCATGGTTTACCGGGGGCCACACTGTTTGCCGGCGGCGAGAATTTCGAGTTTCTGATCTCCGATGGATCGCAATATCGTTTGTTGGACCAGACCGGAAAGGTGCTTTTCTCCGGCCAGTTCGCAGATACGCGTCAGCTGGCTTACGACAGCAAAAACAAGGCATTCCTCTTCGTTTCACCAGATTGCGTGGCCAGATGGCTCCCCGGTCAGCAACCCGAGAAGCTCTATTGCGGAACCGACATCACCACTGCAGCCGCCGACAGCAATGGGAAAGTAGTCATCGGAACCCATCAGGGCGTGGTGATCCTGCCCGACAAGACCTTGATCACCGGATTGCCCTGCCAGGATATTCTGACCATCAGCTATCTCCGCAGCAATTGGTGGCTGGGAACCTCAAAAGGATTGATCCAAATGGACAAACCCGGCAGCTACCGATATTACCGGGGAGGAAGGTGGCTTACCGACGATCGCGTGACGGCCCTGTCGGAAGGTCCGGAACAGTCGTTGCTGGTCCTGACCGAGAAAGGTCTCACCCAGATCTGCTCCCGATCCATGACGCTGGCAGAAAAAGCACAGTTCTTTGAAAAACAGGTACGGGAAAAAAACATCCGATATGGGTTCAACTGCAGCAGCGTACGGTTGGAAAAGAGCTATGCTTCCGGTCAGACCGGAGCCCAACCAAGCGACAACCTTTGGACCTCCATGTACCTGGCAAGCCAGTTGTACCGGTTCAAGGCCACCGGATCGGCAGAGGCAAGGGAGAATGCCATGGAAGCCTTTGAAGCCATGGAAAGGCTCTTTACCGTGACCAGAATTCCAGGTCTTTTTGCCCGCTCCTTCGAACGGGATTACATCGTGGACACCATCCGCGAAGCGGGATGGGAAGAGAAGGAACTGCTTTCCGGATCTCCGAAGAGCATGTGGCTGCCTGCCGCGGATCATCCCAACTGGACCTGGCGATGCACCGCCAGCTCGGATCAGACAGTCGGCCAGATCTTTGCCCTGACAACCGTACTGGAACTGGCAGATACCCGGGAGTGGAAAGAAAGGGCCTTGACTTGCCTGGACAATCTGGTGGGGTACATCGTCAAAAATGATCTTTACCTGATCGACGTGGATGGCCATCCCACCCTGTGGGGAAAATGGAACCCCAAATATGTCAATGCCTTCCCGGTCTGTGTGGATGACCGTAGGCTCAACTCCTCCAACATCATTGCCTTTCTTCAGGCCGCCTATCATTTTACAGGCAAGGAACACTACCGGCAAAAGGCCAATGAACTGATGAATCAGTATGGATACCTGGAGAACTTGACCAGGCCAATGAATAGGATCGGCAGATCCGATGCCGATCCCCTGAGTAAAATCCTTTCTGAGGAATGGAACCATTCGGATGACGAGATGTATTTCCTTGCCTATCCCTCTTTGTACAAATATGCCTTCACACCCGAGCTGCAGTCGAAATACAAAGCTGCCATTGCCGACCACTGGGCTCTGGAAAAAGGAGAAGGGAATG
>JAJTBP010000065.1 GCA_021286825.1 Marinilabiliales bacterium
AAAAAGGTCTTCCCTGGGAGAAGGCCAAGGCTTTTGACGCCAGTGCTGTCCTTGGTGATTTCCTTCCGAAGGAGTCTCTTGGGGCATTGGACAACATCCAGTTTTCGCTCAAAAAAAATGGGGAAACGGTTCAATTGGGTGATTCCGGATTGATGATCTTTCCCATCGATAGCCTGATCGAACATGTGTCCAAATATGTCACCCTGAAGATCGGGGATCTCATCTATACCGGGACTCCAGCAGGTGTAGGTCCTGTAGCCATTGGAGACAGGCTGGAAGGATTTATCGGAGAACAGAAAATGTTTGATGTGCTGGTCAAATAGGATCCCTCCAATTACCTGGGATCGATGCTGCCCCAAACGAGGAGCATGCCGGCATGGATTCGATAATGCAGGGGAATTGTTTGCTGAATTCCGGGAGATCGGAAGATGGCCGACAGTTCCCCTGATTCATGCAGTTGGAGTGGCGGCAGACATTCAATCTGGCTGGCGAAGTCGATGTTTTTCTCCGGAACCATTTTAAATACCGCCTCTTTCGCACACCAATGCAACAAAAGACAATCATTCAATGGTTGCCCGTCTCGTTGGCATCGAGCCAGTTCTGCCGTTGACAGGAACCGGTTGGCTACGCTTCCCACCTTTCTGGAGAGCGGTTCCATATCGATGCCGGTCCTTTTGAGCGGGTGAATGAATATGGCAACCTTTCCGTCTGAATGGGTAATGGAAAGTGGACCCTTTTGATCCGGTAAGGATGGCCGACCATCGTCATCATAGTCAATTTCCGATCGACCGGTCATGGCCTGCAGCAATTGGCGGGTTGCCAGTTTTTCAAGTCTTCTCCGTTCTACCTTGATCCGGTCAATTTCTTCTTTTTCCTTTTCATTCAAGGTCAAACCGGTTAGCAGTTCCTCGGTACTTTCCTTAATCTGCCAAAGCGCGATTCTTGCCCCGCCAGGTTCATTTTCCATCCATTCAATGCCCATTTTCTGCCTTCCATTGGGTTGTTTCAATCATTCTGACTACGTCTGAGGCAAGAAACTGTATCACAGGCTGTCGTAATTGGGAACCTCCTTGATGTAAAGGGCTCCCCGCAGAAAATGGTGTACGCTGTCGGTGAGGTAAAACTGCATGGGAGAAGCTGCATTTCCCTTCAGGGTATAGAGCATGCCATAGGCTTTGTTGGCTTGGTGAACAAAGACCTGTTCATCGATGGCACTGGCCTTTGCGCTGTGTTTGTAAACCAGGCTTCTGGACTCCTCGATCAACTCGCCCAGGTTGTTGTGGTCAATCTTTTTGTAGCTGATGTGAATCTGCGCATGGTTGGCGGGAATTTCAAGAGTGATCCATGCTTTTTCGGCCGGATTGAGTAAGTCCGCAGTGGTGATGGAGTAGCTCGGAACCTGGAAAGTGTAGGGCAATGACTTGTCCAACGGTTTGTATGATTTCGGGGGAAAGGCAATGCGAAAATACCCTCTGGGTTTGGGAGTGGTCTCCTTCCTGCAGGAGAGGAAGAAGATCATCAGCAAACAGGATGCAAAGAGGATTGTTGCTTTCATCCTTTCCTTGTTTCGGTGTTGGGGTGGACAAATACCCTTATCTCACGTATGCGCTTCCGATCCACAGCTTCCACCTGGAAAGTAAAAGGGTTGCATTCAATTCTTTCCTTGACTGCTGGAAATTCACCCTTGATTTCCAGAATCAATCCGGCAAGCGTGTCGGCATCACCCCTGATTTCGTCGAAAAGATGATCATCGCTGTTGGTCACTTTGTAAAAGTCGTTTAGCAGGGTTTTGCCATCAAACAGAAACTCAACATCGCTGATCCGCGTGAAATATTTCTCTTCTTCATCAAATTCATCCTCGATGTCCCCGACAATTTCTTCCAGGATGTCTTCCATTGTCACAAGCCCGGAAGTTCCTCCAAATTCATCAATCACTATGGCCAGGTGTATCCGGGATTTTTGAAATTCCTCCAGAAGATCGTCGATCTTTTTCGTTTCGGGAACAAAGAACCCTGGCCGTATCAACCGTTGCCAATGGAAAGTTGCGCTGTCGTTCAAATGGGGCAAGAGATCCTTGATGTACAAAATACCCTTGATCTCATCCAGTGATCCTTCGAAGACAGGCATCCGTGAGTAGCCGCTCCCCCGAACGATTTCCAGCACTCCGGCGAAATCGGTTCTTGAATCGACGGCAACCATGTCCATCCGTGGATGCATGATGTCACGGACACTCTTGGAACCGAATTTTACGATCCCTTCCAATATCTCCTTGTCTTCGGACAACTCCTCGTGATTGGCCAGCTTCAATGCTTTGGAAATTTCATCTACCGACAACACCCTTCGGTGGCGGCTCATTCTTTTGTTGACAAAGGAGCTGGAGCGAATCAGCACCACATTGATCGGGCGGGTAATCTTGCCCAGATAATGAATAAAGGGGGAGATTCGTAGGGCAAAATGTTTCGGGTAATGGGCTGCATACACTTTCGGTATGATTTCACCTGCCAGCAAGAGCAAAAAGGTGATGACCACCACCTGAAACAGAAACTCCAACGTCTTGGCCTCTCCAAAGCTGATGAGGGAATTGGATAGGTGAGAGGTAAGCAGGACGATGGCAATGTTGATAAAATTGTTGCCGACGAGAATGGTTGCCAAAAGTTGCTCCGGATCAGATAACAGCTTCAGGATCAACTGAGCGGATCGCTTTTTGTTTGTTTTGAGCGCATCAATGTCTTTGGGCTCAAGGGAAAATAGCGCAACCTCCGATCCTGAAACAAGAGCGGAAAGTCCCAGAAGGATGACCAAAGCCAAAAGCCCTGTGAGGACATCAAGCGTTACCGGAAGGAACGTGATGTTGCCAAACAAGGCTTTGACAGAATCAATTGAGTTGGTTTCCAAATTCGTCAGACTGTTTATCAAAACGGAAGATCATCCGGACCGTTGTCCGATTCCTGGAATCCGGACTCGGGTTTTGGTTCGTTGACGGATGCCTTGACTTCCTGGGCCGGGACTTCGGGTGCGGCCGAGTTACCCGGTTTACGGTCCAGAAGCCTTACCTCATCCGCATAAATTTCATAAGCCGTCTTTTTTGTGCCATCGTTGGCATCGTAGGTGCGGGATCTGATGCGCCCTTCTACATACAATTGACTACCCTTTCGGATAAATTTCTCGGCTAGCGTGGCCAGATTGCGCCAGCAAACGATGTTGTGCCACTCGGTCTGGGTTACTTTCTCACCCGCCTTGTTGGTGTAAACTTCAGAGGTTGCCAGAGAAAAAGTGGCAACAGAGACATTGCTGTCCAGATGTCTGATTTCAGGATCTTTGCCGGCATTGCCGATCAGAATAACTTTGTTGACTGCCATATGGTTAAGAGTTTGTTGTACTATGTAATTTACCGAAAAATACGGAGAATTCAAAATTGATCAAAGATAAAAATTATTTGCGAAGGAAGCTCCGGAAGTAGGCTCAAAGGAGTTCCAGCGTCAGATATTTTTCGATGGGTTTCGGAACGGGATAGTGCGTAAGATCGGATAACGGAACCATCTGGATATTTTGGGGTAAGGCAATCCCATTCAGGCGTAATCGAATGAACCGGATGTGTAGTCGCTGATGGGTCAAGAGGTGAACCACCCTAGGGGAAATCTCTTCCAACGCCAGGTCGCAACCTGAAAACAACAGATCCCAGGCGGGTGTATGGATGAGGGATTCAATTTCTGTCGGCTGTTCAGTTTCGATCAGCGGAAACTGGTAGAGATGCTTCCAGATGTCTTGGTCCCTGCGTTTTTCCAAGGCGACGGAATCTGCTGCCCGAATGACCAGAAAGTTGAGATATCGTTGGACTACCTTTTCTTTTTTCCCCTTGACTGGGAATTCCATCATTTGATCTGTACGAAAAGCAAGGCATCCGTTTCGGACAGGACAAACCGGACAGTCGGGCTTGACCGGTGAACACAGGGTTGCCCCAAGTTCCATCATGGCTTGGTTAAACTCACCTGGTTCCTGAGGATCGATCAGATCTTCAGCCATTCGAAGAAACTCCTTCTTTCCCTGATAAGTGTCGATCGGGGTGTTGATTCCAAAATAGCGTGACAAGACCCTGTAGACATTGCCATCCAGAACCGGATAGACCAGATGGAAACAGATGGATGCAATGGCAGCAGCCGTATAATCACCGATGCCTTTCAACTGTTTCAACAGGGAATAATCAGCCGGAAAATGGCCATTGTATTGGTCGACAATGACTTTTGCGGTGGTATGTAAGTTGCGGGCACGGGAATAGTAACCGAGACCCTGCCATGCTTTGAGTACTTCAGTCTCCTCTGCTGCAGCCAGATGATGGATGTCTGGAAAACGCTTCACGAACCGGAGGTAATAATCCATACCCTGGGCAATTCGTGTTTGCTGAAGGATGATTTCTGAGACCCAGATTTTGTATGGATCTTTTGTAAAGCGCCATGGGAGCTCCCTTTTGTTGGCCCTGTACCATGTGCCAAGTGCCGTCTGAAAATCGTTCAATTCAAAATGGTTTATTAAGAAAATTAAGCAATTGCGTAAAATTTATCGACTAAAATGATATTAGTTAATTCAAAAGCTATATATTTGTGCACCAAATTTAAAGAGAAAGCAAACGAAAACAGAGTTTAAGAAAAAATAAAGTTAAATCATTAAAAATTAAAGCAATGACTAAGGCAGATATCGTTAACGAGATTTCCAAGAGCACCGGTATTGAGAAGCTTACTGTTCAGAAAGCAGTTGAGGCATTCATGGATACAGTATCTGGTTCACTGGCAGAAGGAAACAATGTTTATCTTCGTGGATTTGGAAGTTTTATCGTTAAAAAAAGGGCCGAGAAGACTGCTCGCAACATTTCTCGTAACACTACTATTATTATTCCAGAGCACAACATCCCATCATTCAAGCCTGCAAAGACTTTCGTTGGTCGCGTTAAGAACAACGTAAAATAAATTATTCATTTGTAAATTTGTCCTGTTATGCCAAGCGGTAAAAAAAGAAAAAGACATAAAATGGCTACTCACAAGCGTAAAAAACGTTTGCGTAAGAACCGCCATAAAAAGAAAAAATAGACTTTTGTAAAGTCTGTTAACAAAATACAAAACCTAAAGCGCTTTTGTGCTTTAGGTTTGTTGCGTTTATTCGTTCACATTACATAAATAAGCAGAGAACATGAGCAGTGAGTTGATTATTGACGTTGCTGCCTCTCATGTCGAAATCGCTTTACTCGAAAACAAAAGGCTCGTAGAACTCAATCGGGAGAGCAACGATGTCAAATTTGCGGTTGGAGATATTTACCTCGGGAAGGTAAAGAAAATCATGCCGGGTTTGAATGCTGCTTTTGTTGATGTAGGCTACGAGAAAGATGCGTTCTTACATTATTTGGATTTAGGACCACAGTTCCAGACACTGAACAAGTTCTTGAAGCTGGCTGCCGCCAAGAAAATCAAGATGTCACCATTCCCGAAGATCAATCCGGAACCTGACATCAACAAAGACGGCAAAATAGCGGATGTTCTGAAAACAGGTCAGACCATTCTGGTACAGATTGCAAAAGAACCCATTTCTACAAAAGGGCCCAGGCTAACCTCTGAACTCTCGGTAGCCGGCAGAAACATGGTTCTTGTTCCTTTTAGCGACAAAATTTCTGTATCCCAGAAGATTGAAACGGCGGAAGAGAAGAACCGCCTGAAAAAATTAATCCAGAGCATTTGCCCCAAAAACTACGGGGTCATTGTCAGGACTGCGTCGCAGGGCAAAATGGTTGCTGAATTGGATCAGGAATTGCGCAGATTGATCAGCAAGTATGAAAATGCACTTGCCAAATTGGAAAAGCAAGTCGTTCCATCACTGGTGCTGGGAGAATCGGATCGCACCATCTCACTGATTCGCGATGTGTACAACAACGATTTTGCCAACATCTTCATCAATGATGAGGATGCAGCCTCCGACGCCAAGGAATATGTGGGGACCATCGACTCTGAAAAAAAGAAGATTGTAAAGTATTACAACGGGAAACAGCCCATCTTCGAATATTTTGGAGTAGATAAGCAGATCAAAGCATCTTTCGGGAAGACCGTCTCCTTCAAGAGCGGGGCCTACCTGATCATCGAACACACGGAAGCCTTTCACGTCATTGATGTCAATAGCGGGAACAGGTCCAAGACCGGAGATCAAGAGACCAATGCCTTGGAGGTCAATCTGGCAGCTGCCGAAGAAATCGCAAGACAATTGCGTCTTCGGGATATGGGTGGAATTATCGTGATCGATTTTATCGACATGCATGGTAATGACAATCGCCAGAAAGTTTTCGAGAAAATGAAGGAGGTTATGGCCTCTGACAGAACCACACACAATATACTCCCATTGAGTAAATTTTGTTTGATGCAGATTACACGCCAACGCGTGAGACAAGAGATGGCAATCGAGACGGAGGAAAATTGCCCCGTTTGCAAAGGTACAGGTAAGGTAACACCTACTTTGCTTTTCATTGAAGAAATCGAACAAAGGGTACGTTACATATTTGAAGAACTTCAGAAGAAAAGTCTGACCATAGAGCTCCATCCTTTTGTGGGGGCATTTTTGACCAGAGGACTCTTCTCTAAGGTATTCAAGTGGCGATGGAAATACCATAAGAAAATCCGGATTGTGGAATTGAACTCAATGAACTTTCTCGGATCCAAGTATTACGATGAATTTCAGAATGAGATCGTCATCTGAAAGAAGAAAGAAGCCCGCTCAACACTGAGCGGGTTTTTTTTATAGTTTTGATGCCAAATCCAGCATTTATTGGCTCAAGTGTGACCATTTGCGACGGATTTTCGTACAAGAACCTATTGAACACAGATTTGTAAAATGATGAGCATTCGATCTTTGGTTTTATCTCTGGTGATTGTCCTCACATTCGCAGGAGGTATCTCAGCACAAGTTATGACCCCGGTTAAATGGAGCTACTCGCTAAAAATGACTTCCGAAAAAGAGGCAGTGCTTTCATTTCATGCCTCGATTGATCAAGGTTGGCATTTGTACGGCATCGATCTTCCCTACGGAGGCCCTGTCAGCACCACTTTTAAATTCAAGTCGGATTCGCTTCGTTACAAAATGGTCGGACCGGTGGTTGCCGTGTCCAAGCCCATCCGCAAATTTGATAAGATCTTCAATCTGGAACTATCCTATTTTGCCGGGGAGGCCGATTTTGCCCAAAAGGTTCAGCTTTTTGACAACAAACCGTTAGATATCAAAGGCTTCATCGAATATCAAAGTTGCAACGACGAAACTTGCACCATGGATGATTTCGATTTTGTCTTTCAACTGAATGCGGCTCAGGCAAAAGCAGTTCAAAACGCAGCAATTGTCTCTCCCGTGGAGGAACCAGGGGCCCATCATTCCCTCATCTGGTTTCTCTTCTTCAGTTTTCTGGCAGGATTGGCGGCGATCCTGACACCATGCGTCTTTCCCATGATTCCGATGACGGTTTCATTTTTCATGAATAGCAACAAAACCAAGCTTCAGGCGAGAATTCAGGCGATTGTCTACGGAGCCTCCATCATTCTGATATATACCCTGATCGGAACGGTTGTGGCGATAACACTGGGTGCCGATTTTGCCAACTGGTTGAGTACCCATTGGCTGCCCAATGTACTCTTCTTTGTCATCTTTGTCCTGTTTGCCTTTTCCTTTTTCGGCGCTTTCGAAATTGTGCTTCCATCCACCTGGGTTAACAAAAGTGATGATCAGGTAAGCAAAGGCGGATGGGGCGGTGCCTTTTTCATGGCCCTGACCCTTGTCTTGGTCTCATTCAGCTGCACTGGGCCCATTGTGGGTGCCATTCTGGTTGAATCGGCCGGTGGAATGGTCCTGAAACCCATCATCGGTATGTTCGGTTTCTCCCTGGCTTTCGCGCTCCCATTTACCTTGTTTGCCCTTTTCCCAGGATGGCTGAATACCCTGCCAAAATCAGGCGGTTGGCTCAATTCGGTAAAGGTGGTGCTTGGTTTCATTGAGTTGGCACTTGGATTGAAATTTCTCAGCGTAGCCGATCAGACCTATCACTGGGGTATTCTGGACAGAGAAGTCTACCTGGCCTTCTGGATCGTTATTTTCACCTTGCTGGGTCTTTATCTCCTTGGAAAATTAAAGTTTGCACACGACAGTGAATTGAAATTCATCTCAGTGGGCAGACTCATGATGTCGATTGTCACCTTTGCCTTTGTTGTTTACCTTATTCCGGGGATGTTCGGTGCACCCTTGAAGGCCATCTCGGGCTATCTTCCACCCATGACAACCCATGATTTTGACATGCACAAGATCATTCGGGAGGAGGTCCGGTTGGTTGGAGGTGCAGAAAATGGGATATCAGGTGCGGATAGCAAAAAATCCCTTTGTGACAAACCCAAATACAGCGAATTTCTCGAACTTCCACATGGGTTGGAGGGATATTTCGATTTCGAACAAGGACTTGCATGCGCCAAAGCCCAGAACAAGCCCCTCTTTATCGATTTTACCGGTCATGGATGCGTGAACTGCCGTGAAATGGAGGCCAATGTCTGGTCCGATCCGCGTGTGCTGGAGAGGCTAAAAAGGGATTTTGTGGTGGTGGCTCTCTACGTCGACGACAAGACAGACCTGCCGGAGAGCGATTGGGTCACCTCTAGCTATGATCACAAAGTGAAAAAAACCATCGGTAAGAAGTTTGCCGATTTTCAGATAGCCCGGTTTGGTGTAAATGCCCAACCCTATTATGTGTTGCTCGACCACAACCAGAAGTTGTTGGTCAAGCCAACTGCCAGAGACCTTAACCCGGAACATTTCATCGACTTTCTGGATCGGGGAGTGGCAGCATTCAAAGCCGGTTCCAACATCAACTAAACGGGAATCTGCGGCTTGATTCACGAAAGCTGGCATCGGCTCTTTTGGTAACCTTACAACCCGTGAAATGAAAAAAGCTGAAGTAATGACGAAAGAGACACTGTTTTGGAATGTCGATACACAGATTGATTTCATTGAGCCCTCCGGAAAACTCTATGTGCCCGGAGCCGAGAAGTTGAAACCCGTCCTGAAAAAAATCACCCGTTTTGCTGCAGAGAAGCATATTCGGGTTGTCAATACCTGTGATTACCACCAGGTCAGTTCGGCTGAACTTTCGCTCTCGCCCAATTTTGTGACCACCTTCCCCCCGCATTGCATGGCGGGTACCAATGGAGCCCTCTTCATTGAGGAGACTCGACCTGAACTGCCCGTTGTCGTGGATTGGTCATTGCAATTGGCCATTCTGCCCTACCTTTGCGACAAGACAAGGTTCCGGAATTTTGTGATCCGCAAAGATCGATTTGATGTATTCACCGGAAATCCCTATACCACCAAACTGCTAACCCTGTTAAATCCGGGCAGAATCGTTGTATATGGCGTAACCACCAATGTATGTGTGGATAAGGCGGTGATGGGGCTGGTACATGCTGGTCTCCCAGTAGTCGTTTTAGAGGATGCGATCCGCGAATTGCCGGGTATTCCACTGCCTTTCAAGAAATGGAAAGAGGCGGGAGTGAAAATGTCCGATGCCGGGAAATTGAGTAAATGGATTTAATACTTCTCGTGCCTGTCCATCTCACGACGGGCATCTTTTTCTTTGAGTGAAGCACGTTTGTCATAACTGTGTTTGCCTTTTGCCAGGGCAATCTCGATCTTCACGAGCCCTTTGTCGTTTAGGAACAAACGAACGGGAATGATGGTCAATCCGGTCTCCTTCACTTTTCGCTCCATCTTCCGCAACTCCTTTTTGGTAAGCAGCAACTTGCGTTCCCTCAATGCTTCATGGTTGTTGCAGGTGCCGAAGTCGTAGGCAGAAATCGATAGGTTTTTGATCAGCATCTCACCTTCGACAAAGTGACAGTAAGCATCGTTCATGCTAACTTTTCCCAACCGGATGGATTTAATCTCTGTACCGAGCAAAGCAACTCCTGCAATGAATTTTTCGATCAATTCATAATCGAAACTGGCACGTTTGTTCCGGATGTTGATGTTTTGTTGGAAGGCTGTCTTCATGACGGCAAAAATAATGAAATGAGCCGTAAATTCCGGTGTTTTGTCAAGGATTGTTATGCAGGTCCTTCGTGGGGAAGAGAACCGTTTCCACATCTCGTTTTTTTAGTCCAACTTTGTAGCCAACGATCAAAACCATCCGATCATGAAATTTGAGATGCTGACCATTCTTGGCCCTACCGCCACGGGAAAGACCACATTGGCTGCCCATGCCGCCCTGGCCTTGGATGGAGAGATCCTTTCGGCAGACTCCCGGCAGATTTACCGCGGAATGGATATCGGGACAGGAAAGGATCTGGCAGATTATGTGGTGGGAGAGAAGCAGATTCCCTATCATCTGATCGATATGGCCGATGCCGGAAGTCAGTTCAACCTCTTTGAATTTCAACAAGCCTTCGTCAAGGCCTGGCGTGACATCAAGGATAGAGGAAAATTTCCGGTCTTTTGCGGAGGAAGTGGCCTTTACCTGGAGGCAGTGCTGAAGGGATACCAGATGACCCAGGTACCCTCTGACAAAGCCAGAAGGGAGGAATTGTCGACCCACTCGCTGGAGGAGCTATCCGCTTTGCTGAAGAGCTACAAGCAGGTGCACAACAACAGCGATACGGAAACCAAGAACCGGGCCATCCGGGCCATCGAAATCGAGGAGTACCTGCTTAGGAATCCTGTTCCGGAATCTCAATTTCCCAAGATCCATTCCCTGCTGGTAGGTGTGAACTGGGATCGGGAGATTCGTCGGGAAAGAATTACCCTTCGGTTGCACCAGCGGTTGCAGGAGGGCATGATTGATGAGGTAAAAGGACTTTTGGACAGCGGGTTAACCGTCGAGGATCTGACCTACTATGGTCTTGAATACAAGTTTATTACATTGTATTTGGTCGGAGAGCTGAGTAAGGAGGAGATGATCGAAAAGTTGAACATCGCCATCCATCAATTTGCCAAACGGCAAATGACCTGGTTCCGCAAGATGGAAAGGGAAGGATTCGAAATCCATTGGCTGGATGGCGCCCTGCCGCTGCAAGAAAAGGTAGACCAGATTCTGGCCCTCATGATTTGATCGATCGGGAAGAGCCCCTCGCCGCCGGGCTTCGCTCCGTCACTGTGGACAAGGATTGGCTATTGCCGATTAAAAGAATAGCTATAACTTTACCAAAAAAAAGAAAAATGAATATCCTGATCAAAACTGCTGAGCAGATTGAAGGAATCAGAAAGAGTTCAAAGCTGGCAGGTGAATCCTTATCATTCATTGAACCTTATATCAGGGAGGGAGTGTCGACAGAGTTCCTCGACAGCTTGATTCATCAGTTCATTGTTGAAAGGGGAGCCATTCCGGCC
Source organism: Marinilabiliales bacterium (assembly GCA_021286825.1). Taxonomy (GTDB): domain Bacteria; phylum Bacteroidota; class Bacteroidia; order Bacteroidales; family Prolixibacteraceae; genus CAINVV01. The sequence goes on from JAJTBP010000065.1 coordinate 11,383, forward strand.
ACCCTGCATTACAACGGATATCCCAAATCCTGCTGCATCTCGCTCAACGAGGTGGTTTGTCATGGTATACCTTCCACCCAAACCATTCTGAAGACGGGAGACATCTTAAATGTGGATGTGACCACGATACTCGATGGATATTATGGCGATACCAGCCGGATGTTTTATGTCGGTGCAGTTTCGGAAATGGCTGATAAGCTTGTCAAGGCAACCAAACATTGTCTCAACTTGGGCATTCAGCAAGTATATCCTGGCAATTATTTCGGGAACATTGGCTATGTGATCAATCGGTATGCCACTTCTCAGGGTTTCAGCGTCGTATACGAATTCTGTGGCCATGGGGTAGGTGTTGATTTTCATGAAGATCCGCAAGTTGATCATGCGGCAAGAAAGAACAGTGGCCCCAAGATGAAAGCAGGAATGATCTTTACCATCGAACCCATGATCAACGAAGGAAAACCCCGTGTGAAAGTGGATCAGCTTGACGGTTGGACGGCCAGAACGGTTGATGACAAGCTCTCTGCCCAGTTTGAACACACCATTCTCGTTACGGAGACGGGTTATGAAGTGCTAACGGATGTGCTGGGTGAATATGATTTGACTTAAAGAACTTTCTACATAAAAAAGAGAGCGGACTGACATTCAATCCGCTCTCTTTTTTTATGTTGGGTTCCTTACTTACCCTGTTTGTGCCCAATGTTTTCCAATCGGCTCAAGTCCTCCACCTTGAACTTGCCATAGAAGGAGATCAGCATACAGGAGTTGTTTGCATCCCCCTTGTTGCCAATGACGATGTGACATTCGGTTACCCGATCCCCTTTTGTCTCGATCCAGAAGGTGGCATCTTCGCTTCCGTTTGCATCTTTGGGATGAACTTCTTCGTAATGAAGTGATTTCAATTCTCCTGAAAAGAGCTCAGAGAAATTTCTGATTTTTCCTTTTTCCTGGTTGTAGAACAAGAGCCGGCACTCCTGAAAATCGCCGGTTATTTTTTTGCCCTCTTCATCCAGATTCAGGTTCATTGCATCGATCATCGATTTGGAAAAGGAGAGGTAGGTAAATCCCTCTTCCTTTGGGTAGCGGTCATACAGTTTTTGTGACCTGGTCTGCCCGAAACCGGACAAAAATGAGATCATCATGGCCACAAGAATGCCAATTCGGTAGAATAAATTCATGGTTTGCTCCTTTTTACTGGTTTTTCACTGGGTAATGCTTTGTTTACAAGAACCAGACCGTCTTGCTTCATGGTAAAATATTTTCCTACCATGTCATCATAGGAAAGGTCACTGTTTGATTCTGCGTCGTACAATATGTGTCGGATGTTTTTGTCAAAGAGAATGGTTTTCCCAACAGGGATCTTCACGGTTACATCCACACACTGGTTTCTCCAGACTGAAGAGACGAGGTAGTTGGATTGCAGGGTGAGGAGGGAATCCTTCATCGTTGTCTCGAAATGAATGTCCGATGCATTCTTTTGGGCAGCGGAGTAGTTGCTGCCACGTGATTCCTTGCTGACTTCAATTTCAACTTTGGAACCATCAGATTTCTCAATCTTTAGCAACGGGTAACCGACGATGCAGTCTTTGCCGTTCAAGGAACCAATACGGAACCTGTCGAACTGAAATTCTGAATCGACCATCGTTTCATGTCCCGGGCTCACTTTGGATGGATCGTCATTCAGTTCCGGGATGGCTGTCATATATAGGGTGTCGGATGGGGTCGTCATGGTAAACTCACTGCTGACGTTCCCTTTCTTCCTCAGTTCACCGAGGGTACTGGATGCCGTTACGGCAAGGATGATGATTCCGATGATGAACAATCCTCCCATGGCCGGACCAAAGACATGGTTGGAAGATCTGACCTTAAAGATCATCCGTATTCCGGCATAGATCAGCATCAGCAGGGGGATGCCAATTACCAGGGCAATGCCAGCCCAAAGCCAGGTCAGAGAGGAACCATGAATGAAGAACAGGTCGGTATAGTTAAAGCCGTGAACGAAGGGCGTCATGCTTAGAATTTCGTGGGAAGCAAACAAAACGCCGATCAAGGCAATCAATGCAATGGCTCCGATGATCAGAAAGATAACGCCGATGACGATTAGAATGATTTTCACGAACGTGGTGAGGATCGTTCCGATCACGCTGACTACCTCGTTCATTCCATTTCTGCTCCTTGAATAATAGGGATTGGAACGGTAATTCCTGAAGTTTTCCTTTACATCCTGAATCTCTTCCTTGATCGACTTGGAGATGTTGTCAATGTTTACCTCTTCGCCTTTCATCTCCAGACGTTGTGCCGTGCTGGAAGCTTTCGGTACAACGATCCAGAGAATCAGGTAGATGAGAACACTGCTTCCGATCGGGAAGAAGAAGATCAGTACAAACAGGATCCGAATGATCACCGGATCGATGCCAAAGTAGGCCCCCAGACCTCCGCAAACACCGCCCAGGACCTTGTCTTCCGGATCCCTGTAAAGCCGTCTGCTGCGTGCGCGGCCGTAAAACCGTTTCTCAGCACTCTTGGGCGATTGCTCTTCTTCATTGGAAATCGCTTCCGGTGTACCCATGATGTTGATCACCTCTTCTACATGAGCCAGATTGATTACTTCCCCACCGATTTTGACCTTTTCGGCAAAAA
>JAJTBP010000066.1 GCA_021286825.1 Marinilabiliales bacterium
CAATCCGAAGGTAAGGTCCAGCAGGGCAATGATCAGGAACGGCATCATTTTGCCAATGATGAAGTGGTATTTTTTCAGGGGAGTGACATTGAGTTGCTCGATCGTCCCCATCTCCTTTTCACGTACCAGGTTGAGCGATGAGAGAAACAGTCCGATGATGGTCACCAACACGACCAATACCCCGGGTGCCATGTAAAATTTGAAATTCAATTCCGGGTTGTACCAATAGGAAGGAATCACCTTGACCTGCTGCGGCGGCCTGAATTCGGGCATGCCCAGCATCTCTGCCCGAACCTTGTTGTTAAAGCCGGCCAGAACTACCTGAAGATAGGCGTTCGAGAGTTCCGCTGCCGATCCGTTGATGGCATCCACCAGAATCTGCACCGAGGCTTCATTGTTCCTCCGCAACTTCTGTTCGAACTGCTGGGGAATGTTGATGACCACATCGGTGTTTCCGCGCAGCAACTGCTCGTCCACTCCTGCAGGGGAAAGCCTTACCCGTGTCACATGAAAAAAGCTGCTGGATTCGAGCTTGGAGGTAAGTCTTTGGGATGTCTCGCTCATGTCGCTGTCGACCACCATGATGTCGACCCGCTTCAGTTCCATCGTGGCGGCAAAGACAAGAATCAACATCTGGAGCAGCGGCATGATAAAAATGATCGGCAGCATCGCTTTGTTGCGGAAGACCTGGATGAACTCCTTTTGGAAAAGGTACAGTATCGTTCTCATCGTTTATTGCAGTCTTAGTTTGAATTTCTTGATGCTCAACAACAGGAAAACCAGGGTCATCCCACTAAGGATCAACACATTTGGCCAAATATACTCCAATCCGTTGCCCTTGAGCATCACCTGCTTAAGCGCATCAATGAACCATCGGGGTGGCATGAGATTGCTGAGCACCTGCAAGGGGACCGGCATGTTTTCAATGGGATAGATAAAACCGGACAGCAGGATCGTGGGCAACATCAGGGCAAACCCGGATATAAACATGGCCACTTGCTGACTGTCTGCAACCGTCGAGATCAGGATCCCCAGCGACAAGGCCATGGTGATGTACAGGATGACGAGAAAAGCCAGGACGACGATGCTGCCACGTATCGGTACACCAAAAACGAGGTTCCCCAACAAGACCACCACGGATGCATCGATGATGGAAAGCAACAGGTAAGGTGCCACCTTCCCGAAGACGATGTGTTTGGCTTTCAAGGGGGAGACCAGCAAGATTTCCATGGTCCCCATCTCCTTTTCCCTGGCAATGGTAATGCTGGTCATCATGGCTGATATCAGCATGAGGATCAGTGCCATCGTACCGGGAACATACATAAAGGCCCCCACCATATTCTCGTTGTAAAGCATCCGGACTTCGCTCTTGATCTGCAAGGGAATGGTGATGGAGGAAAATTTCTTTCGGATGTAGTCCTGCACAATGCCATTGGTGTAATTGTACAACATCTGGGCGGTATTGGGATCCGAGGCATCCGCCAATACCTGCATCGAAACCACCCCTTCCCGCTCAAGCCGTTGGGCAAAATCGCGTTCAAAAACCACCACCTGCTTGATGTCGCCTTTTCTGAACAAGGGTTCAATCTCTGTTTCGCTCCTAAGGTTGGCATCCAGCTTGAAATAGCCCGATGAGAGCAGCTTCTCAGTGATTTCACGCGTTACGTTGTCGTTGGAATGGTCCAGGATGGCAATGCGCGCATCTTTGATCTCCGTCGTAATGACATAACCAAACAGCATGAGCTGGATGATCGGGATGCCAAACAGGATCACCATGGTTCGGGGATCCCGGAAGATGTGGGTAAACTCCTTTTTTACAAATCCAAGTAGTTGGTTCATAGTGCGCTGTAATGCTTGTTCCTTATTCCTTATTCCTTATTCCTTGCTATCTTCAGAAAGACTCCATCCATGCTATCCGCTTCATAGACCTCCTTGAGTCTTTGGGGTGTATCCAGGGCTACGATCTTGCCTTCAGACATGATGGCTACACGATCGCAGTATTCGGCTTCATCCATGTAATGAGTGGTCACGAAGATGGTCACCCCTTTGTGCGCCGCTTCGTAGATGAGGTCCCAAAAAGTTCTGCGGGTGAGCGGATCGACTCCCCCGGAAGGTTCATCCAGAAAAACAATTTTCGGATCATGAAGCAACGCCAGCGAGAAGGAGAGTTTTTGCTTCCATCCCAGCGGCAAGCCACCGACCAGGCTGTTGCGGTGTTCCGTCAGTTGCAGCTTCTGCAACATCTCATCCGTTCTTTCGAGCCTGACCTTCCTGGGAATGCCATAGATGCCGGCATAAAGCCGGATGTTCTCATAAATGGTCATGTCCTCGTAAAGCGAAAATTTCTGGGACATGTACCCAATGTTTCGTTTGATCTTTTCCCGCTCGTGATACCCATCGAAACCGGCTACCTTGAGTTTTCCCGACGTGGGCTCCAACAATCCGCAGATCATACGGATGGCCGTGGTCTTGCCTGCGCCATTGGCTCCAAGGAATCCGAAGATCTCACCCGGATAGACATCGAAGGTCAACCGGTCATCGGCTACAAACGAACCAAATTTCTTTACCAGATCCCGGACCTCAATGATGGGTTGGCTATTTTTTATCTCCGTACTCATGATCGTTTCACGATGGTTTTATTGTTGCATCAGTGCCATGAAGACATCTTCAATGCCTGCAGCCACGGGTTCTGCGACGATTCCTGCAATTCCCTTCCCGGCAAGATAGCTCATGATCGATTGTGCCGTCATCCCCTCATCCCGACAGGTCACATGGATGGAGTCTCCAAAGGAAAAGACGGAACCGGCGCCTGGCATGGACCGTAACTGGTTGACACAATCGAAGCGTTGTGCGGTATGGGTAACCTTGACTCCCAACAACCGGCCCTTGAAGCTGGTGGTGATGCCTTCCGGCGTGTCGATCGATAAAATCTCTCCATTCTGAAAAAGGGCAACCCTGTCACAAAGTCTCGCCTCATCCATGTAAGGCGTCGAGACCAGTATGGTGATGCCCATCCTTTTCAGATTGTTGAGCATCTCCCAGAATTCCTTGCGCGACACGGCATCGACACCGGTGGTGGGTTCATCCAGAATCAACACTTTGGGAGCATGGATCAAAGCACAGGAGAGGGCCAACTTCTGTTTCATCCCACCCGACAGCTTGCCTGCCGGACGATTCCGAAAAGGTTCAATCTGACCATAAATGTCTTTTACCAGGTGATAGTTGTCCTTTACCGTTCCCCCGAAAACCGTTGCAAAGAAATTCAGGTTTTCCTCGACCGTCAGATCCTGGTAAAGTGAAAATCGCCCGGGCATGTATCCCACCATCCTCCTGATCTTCCTGAATTCGGTCACCACATCCAGTCCATCCAGTGTGGCGACCCCCTTGTCGGGAAAGAGCAGGGTCACGAGGATACGCATCAAGGTGGTCTTTCCTGCGCCATCAGGTCCGATCAATCCGAAGAGTTCCCCCTCCTTCACATCGAGGGAGATCCCCTTAAGTGCCTGAACAGGACCGTAATGCTTTTCTATCTTGTCAACCTTTATCATTCCGGAGAATTACATGAATTTAATCTCGCCTGGCATGCCTATCTTCAGGGAACCATCGTTGACCACCTTGATCTTGGCAGCATAGACCAGCTTCACCCGCTCCACCTTTGTCTGGATGATCTTGGGGGTAAATTCAGCCTCAGAAGAGATCCAGGAGACACTCCCTTCCAGCGTCCTGTTCCCGGTTGTAGAATCATCAATCAGCACCTTCACCGTCTGACCAATCTTCAGATGAGCCAACTGATCGCCACTCACGTAAACCCGCAGATTCAGCGAACTGATGTCAGCCACCCGGCAAAGCGACTGACCCTGACCGATCAGCTCTCCGCTCTTTTTATATTTCTCCAGCACCATTCCTTGGATGGGAGATTCGATCCGGCATCGGGCAATCTTATCTGCCAACTGGGCCATCTGTGCGTCGAGCACTGCCTCTTCACCCTTCAATACCTGATCCTGGGTCCGTGTACTGGCCATCTGTTTCTCCAACAGTGACCCGTTGCCTGTTACGTCATCCAGCTGTTTCTGTGTGGCTGCACCATCCTTGAACATACCCGCAATTCTTTTCTGATCCTTGGCAAGATTCTGCTTCTGCTGTTCGATCACGGCAATCTGGCTCCGTACACTCTGCTTGCGTGCCTGAATCGTGACCCGCTGTGATTCGAGCTGACTCCGTTGCAGGATCAACGGCACAGAATCCACCGTGGCAATGACCGCCCCCTTCTTCAAAGGCATCCCTTCTTCGATGTCACAGGTCAGCAGCTTTCCCGCCATCTCGGACGAGATGATCTGATCATCTGCTTCAAAATTGCCAAAGGCATCCGAGGTCTCCTTGCCGCTGTGACAGGCAGAGAAGGAGAGCATGGCCATCAGGCCGGAAAGCAACAACAATGTTCTGGTCTTCATATCATCTGTTTTTTATCATTTTTCATCTAAAATCCTTCCGCCCTCAGGGTCTGCCTGCAAGGGTGTTGTAATTGGCAATGGCCTGGTAATATTGAATCTGATGACTCTTCTTGTTGATTTTGGCTTGGGTGAGTCCATTCAGATCGACAATGTAATCGGCAGAAGTGATCGTCCCGTTATCCAATTGTGAAGCCGAATTTTTTGCGATCGCTTCCCTCAACGGAATCAATTCATCATCTCCCTTCAACAATTGCTCCGATTTCCCAATGGCCTCCTTCGCACGGAAAAGGGCAATGGAGAGGTTCTGGTCAAAATTGGCACGCTGGGTTCCCACCATCTCTTTCTGGACCTCAAGCACCCGCTTGCTCCTGCTGGTCTGTTTCCAGTCAAGGATGTTCCACGACAGTCCCACACCCACCAGATAATATGGATCGAATGTATTTTTCAACATGTTCAGTCCGGGCCTGCCGTAACCCGCCTGACCAAATCCGAATAGCTTCGGGTTACGGGTCTTCTCCAGTTGCCGGGCATTCCAATCCAATTTATTGCCCACCAGTTCAAAATACTTCGTCTCCGGACGATCAATGCTTTCCGACTTGACACCCGTCTCCGGTTCCGCCAGGCGCGTCTCTTCCGAAAGATTTTGGTTGGTCAGAATGGCCAAAGCCCCCAGTCCGGAGATCCGTTCGGCCTTTACCTCTTTGATCTGCTGTGCAGTAAGTACCTGCTCCGCCTTTAACAGATCCAGGTCTCTCCGCGTCACCATTCCGTTTTTCAGTCCCGACTCCAACAGTTTGATTCGTTCTGACAGCACTTCCTGCTTCAGCGACAGGACCGACTCATTCTCTACCATCAGCAAAATGCCAAAATAGAGCTGGTTCACCTTTTCGTGGAGTCCATACAGTTCGACCTCCAGACTTTGCTGATCAGCCCGCAATCCCGACTGCTCCGTCATTTTTGCAGCCATCGTCAAGCCTCCGTCATAAAGGGTCTGCTTCACATCAAGGTACAGTTTGTACTGGTCCTTCGACGGGGAGGGAATGCTCACCCCCGGAATCGGCACACTCACTTTCGTCACCTCACTTTGATAGGTCGCCTGACCATTGAGGTTGATCTGGGGATTCCATTGTGAACCCAGATTCTGTTGCTTCAGGTCGCTGATCTCCTGCTGTCGGCTCAGGTCCCTGAGCCTGGGATAATTCTCCCTCGCTAGCCGGTAACAATCGCCGAGGGTGACCGTAGCCACCTGACCCTGAACTGCCATCGACCATACAATGCCCAATAAAATCAATGTTCTCCTCATGTCTCAAATCTTTCTGTTTCCTTATTTTTTTCTCTTTTTCCCCTCCGGGGATACCAGATCATCTTTTGGTGCGTATGGCATTCCTGAGCAGTTGGGCCACAAAGTCCTTCCGCTCCGCGAGAAACCGCTCATACCGTTCCGGAGAATTGTCAAACAATTTCCGCTGAAAAAGTGGCCTTCCCAGATAAGGCATCACCACCAACCCAATCATGCTGATGAACAAATGGGGAAAAGCCGCTGGCGACAAACCCCCTTCCGTCTCCACATTCTCCAGGATCATCCGGATGGAATTCAGATCCAACCCCTGATCCGTCATGAAATCAGATAGCTGATCCGGATCCCTGTTGATCTCCCTGACGATGAACTGTGGCAGATAGGGATTCTGGTTCATAAACGTATCGTATTGCGACACCACCGAAACCAACTTATCCTCGAAAGGTTCATCCTTTTTGAACAGGACAATCAACCCCTGGATCATCTGGCGAAGCACGCCATAGAGCACGGCATTGAAAAGCTCTTGCTTTGAATGGAAATAATAATGGAGCAACGCCTTGTTGATCCCCGCTTCATCGGCAATCTCCTGCATCCTGGCCCCATCCATCCCCTTCCGGATGAAGACAATTTTCGCTGCATCAATGATCTTGTCCTTCGTACTTTCTGAATACATGGCAATTAAAATGACCAGACAAATTTAACCAAATAGTTTAACCAAATGGTTAAATTTCAAAAAAAATTCAATATTTTGTTATTGCATTTCTATGTACCTGATAATGATTAACTTATAACGTACAATCATTCAATTCATTACATTTCAATGAAGTTAACGTATATTTGAGAACAAATCAGCAATCGCCATGGAACAAAAGAGGCAACTATCCGGATTGACAGATTCAGAAGTACTGGAAAGCCGCAACAAATACGGGTCGAACCTATTGACACCCCCTGCCAGGGAATCCATATGGAAACTTTTTCTGGACAAATTTGAAGATCCGATCATCCGGATTTTGCTCATCGCTGCTTTTCTGTCACTTGGTATCTCGATCGTCCACAACGAATATGCCGAGACCATTGGTATCTTTTTCGCCATCTTCCTGGCCACTGGGGTTGCCTTCTGGTTTGAGTTGGATGCCAGCAGGAAATTTGATTTGCTGAACAAAATCAATGATGAATCGGCCGTTAAGGTGATCCGAAATGGCAACATCAGTGAAATCAGCAAGTCCATGGTTGTGGTGGGTGATCTGGTGCTGATCGGTACCGGGGATGAAGTGCCCGCCGATGGTGAACTGATCGAAGCCGTCTCGCTGCAGATCAATGAATCGAGTCTGACCGGCGAGCCCATCATTCAGAAGACCACCCACGAAGCCGATTTTGACGAAGAGGCAACCTATCCTTCCAACCATGTATTCCGTGGCACAACTGTTGTGGACGGCCATGGTACGCTCTGCATCACGACCGTTGGAGACAAAACGGAATATGGCAAGGTGGCCAGGGAATCAGGGACCATGAGTGGAGAAACTACGCCCCTGAACAAACAGCTGGAGGGGTTGGCCAAATTAATCGGCTTCGTCGGATTGATTCTGGCGGTCCTCACCTTTGTGGTGCTTTTCATGAAAGATTCTGCTTCCGGCGCAACGGTCTATACCCCCATCCAGAAGTTTTCAACCCTGCTTGTCATCTTCTCGACGATGGCTGCACTCGCCAAGGTCTGGGTTCCGATCCTCTTTGAAGGAATTTCGTTGCTGTTCCCTGCCGTTGAGACACCCAAGTCTGTTTCCGGGGGTAGCTGGCTACGATGGATCCTTTACGGAGCAGGTCTCTGTCTCCTCGGAGGTTTGGGTGCCCGACTGGCAGGTGTCGATCTTTTGCAACCACAATCCTGGGTCTCATTGGCCATCGCAGGAAAGATCCTCTCCTACTTCATGGTTTCCGTGACCCTGATCGTGGTGGCGGTACCCGAAGGACTCCCCATGAGTGTGACCCTCAGCCTGGCGCTAAGCATGCGCCGGATGTTGCAGTCCAACAACCTTGTTCGCAAGATGCACGCCTGCGAAACGATGGGAGCCACCACCGTCATCTGCACTGACAAAACAGGAACCCTCACCCAAAACAGGATGCAGGTCCACCAGACCAATTTCTTTGGGCTCAAAGACCAGCATCTTGTTCAGGATGAACTAAGTGACCTGATCCGATATTCGGTCTCCATCAACTCGACCGCCTACCTCGACTTCGCAGATCCGGCCCATCTGCATTCCATTGGCAACCCCACCGAAGCTGCCTTGCTTTACTGGCTGCACAACGAGGGATACAATTACCTGGATATCCGGAACAAACATGAAGTCTTGGAACAACTCACCTTCTCCACCGAACGCAAATACATGGCCTCTATCATCGGCACCATTGCAGACGCCAAAATTCTGCTGGTGAAGGGAGCTCCCGAAATCATCCTCGGACTCTGTCATTCGGTCAGAACAGCAGAAGGGGATCTACCGGTCAAAGCGTTCCAACCCGAGATTGAGCGTCTCTTGTTGGGCTACCAGAATCAGGCGATGCGGACCCTGGGATTTGCGATCGAACGATTTTCGGATGATGCCCCGCGGATCGTCAATGGCAGGGTCAGCAGCCCGGCATTGGTTTTCATCGGCATTGCAGCCATTTCGGACCCGGTAAGGGAGGATGTGCCTGCCGCGGTGGCCGACTGCCTAAAGGCTGGCATTGATGTCAAGATCGTTACCGGTGACACACCTGGCACTGCCAGAGAAATCGGCCGCCAGATCGGCATCTGGAAATCGGACCAGCCTACGGACGAACTGATCATAGGTACCGACTTTGCCGCCTTGACAGACGAGGAGGCCCTTCGACGGGTCAAAAACCTTAAGATCATGTGTCGCGCCAGACCCTCCGACAAACAAAGACTCGTTCAACTGCTGCAAAAATTGGGATCCATCGTGGCTGTAACAGGTGATGGCACCAACGACGCTCCGGCCCTCAACTATGCCCATGTAGGCTTGTCGATGGGATCAGGCACCTCGGTCGCCAAGGAGGCCTCCGATATAACCTTGCTGGATGATTCCTTCCGAAGCATCGCCACAGCCGTCATGTGGGGAAGATCGCTCTACCAGAACATCCAGCGATTCATCCTTTTCCAGCTTACCATCAACGTCACCGCCCTCATCATCGTCCTGCTCGGCTCCATCCTGGGTCGGGAGATGCCGCTTACCGTCACGCAGATGCTTTGGGTCAACCTGATCATGGATACCTTTGCGGCGGCCGCTTTGGCCTCACTTCCTCCAAACTTCGGCGTGATGGATCACAAACCCCGGCGCAACGACGATTTCATCATTACACCGGTGATGCGCTATTTTATACTCCTGGTAGGTGGAATTTTCGTCGTCCTGCTCTCCTGGTTGCTGCTTCATTACACCGACGAATCGGGAGATATCTCACGTTACAACCTATCGAAGTTCTTTACCATCTTTGTGATGCTTCAGTTCTGGAATCTATTCAACGCCAAGGCTTTTGCCTCGAGTCGTTCCGCATTCCACCAGTTGCACAAGAGCATTGGATTCCTCATCACCCTTACCTTGATCCTGGCTGGTCAGATTCTAATTGTCACCTTCGGTGGAGAGGTATTCCGAACGGTACCGCTTACCTTGAAAGATTGGCTCACCATCATTGCCGCGACCTCGTCGGTCCTCTGGATTGGCGAAGTGGGACGCCTGTTTGCCCATCTCCGTCGCAAATTCAATTGAGCCTTGCTTGCCATCGCCCCAATTTTTGAAAGGGATTCATTGAAAAGTCGATGAGGCTCGTGAGCAGGTCCTGCCGAAATTTCTATATTTGCCGAATGAATTACCGGCTGAGTATTGTTTTGTTGATGATCCTGATACTGTGGCAGACGACTGCCGAAGCCCAAACCATGAACAGGGGCAGTAACATGGGTAATTCCCGATCGGGAGGTAGTCAGAAACGTGGCAAGCCGGAGAAGACAAAGATGGATTCCATTGTCTTCAAGATGAAGGAATACAAATTGGTGGATGACCTCTCCCGCGACAGCGAAGTCAAAGTAGACACCTCCATCACCAACTTTCACATCTACGATCCGGCTTACCGTAATTCCATTTCGGTCCAGTCACTTGGCAACATTGGCAACGCTTATCAATACACCGATTTTTTCAAAAGGAAGAGTTCGGAGCGCGACTTTTTGTTCCAGTCCAACTATTCCGCCTACGAATCCCTGCCGGGGGATATCCCTTTTTACAATGTGACCAAACCATATACCCTCCTGAGCTATGGGCAATGGTTTTCGAACAAACCCAAGGGAGAGACCCTATTGAAGGTCTTTCATACGCAGAACATCAACAAACAGGTCAACTTTGGTTTCTTCTACAATTCCATCGGTGCTTCCGGTAAATACCTGAACCAGCAAGCCAAGGACCATTCGACCGTATTCTTCTCGAGCGGTAACTTCGAGCGATATGATTACTGGTTCACCATTGGCAAAAACAGCCTTGAGAATCAGGAAAACGGAGGATTACCCAATCCCAAGGATATCGAAAATCCCGATGTGAAACCGGAGGAGATCGCCGTTTGGCTCACCGACGTAAAATCCGTCAACAACAACAGTTTCGTTGCCCTTTCGCATCAATACAAATTGGGTATCTGGAAGGAAGTGAAGGAGAAGAAGGAGATCTACCAAAAGTTCATTCCCCGTGTCGCATTCATGCACGTCTTTGATTTTCAGAAATCGACCAGGTCTTACACCGAAGCCGATCCAAACCAATTTTACATTGACACCAACGGACAAGGTACCTTCTATTTTTATGGAAAGGATCATGTGCCCAACATCAATGCAACGACCGGGACTTCGGCTGCACCGGCCACCATTGACAATGCCGGACAATCGGTTGTGACCAACAGGTTCTATCTGAAATTTCTGGAGGCTCCCGACAGGAAATATTCCTTTGGAAAACAACTTTTCATCTCCAATGACCTGGTGAATCTCTACTATCCTCGTCAGGAGCCGGTAACCGATAGTCTGGGAGTACAGCATGCCCCGCTGGGCCTTACCCAATCGGCCAATTATGCCAACACCTACATCGGCGCATCGGCTTACCGCACAGATGGCCGCTTCTGGAACTGGAATGCCTCGGTAAAATCATGGATCCTGGGCAGGAATGCACTCGATTATGAACTGGCAGGATCCATCTACAAACCCTTGCGCACGGCCAAAGACACCTCCACCATTGCCGTGTTTGCCCGCATGACCAACAAGACGCCCAACTTCTATTACGACCATTATTACTCCAATCATTACAAGTGGGAAAATGCCTTCGACCGGGTCTACGTCATTCGGGTGGGTGCCTCATTTGAAAAGCCACTCTGGCAGCTGAAGATGTCTGCCAATTACAGCATCATCAACCATTATCTGTTTTTCAACGAGAAGGCTTTGCCCGAACAGGCACAATCCGAGTTTTCGGTGGCCCAGCTGATGATCAACAAGGATTTTACAGCAGGAGTCCTGCACGTGCGAAACTGGGGAATCCTGCAAAAAACCACCACCGACAAATACCTTGCCCTCCCACTGGTGAGCCTCAGAAACTCCACCTATCTCGAGGGGGTCTATGCCAAGGTGCTCTCTTTCCAGTTTGGTCTGGATACCCGTTACGAGACAGCCTATTATGCAGACAACTATGCTCCCGCTACCGGAATGTTTTTCAGGCAATCGACGGTCAAAGTGGGTGATTATGCCTGGATTGATGCCTTCGTCAACCTGAAGATCAAGAGAACAGCCTTTTACTTCAAGTACACCAATCTCACGACACAATTTGTGAAAGGCGGATTCTATACCTCCCCATCCTACCCCGCTCCCGTAACCACCTTGCTGTTCGGTTTGTCGTGGTCCTTCTACAATTGAAAAAGGGGATCGCAGATATCGGCTAACTCGGCTAGCATCATGGCGCTGGCACCCCAGACAAAGTGGTCTCCCACCTGGTATCCAGGGACCGGCATTTTCCCCGTAAGCGTCTCCAACTCCTTGTTAATTTGCATGTTGGGATCATACAAATACTCCAGGGGAACAAAGAGTACTTCATCTACTTCTGATGCATCCGTTTTCAGGAGTGGTTTTTGATGCATGATGCCCACCACGGGTGTGATGAAAAAATTACTCACTTGTACATAAACCGGCGTCATCAATCCCATAATCTCGATATCAGTTGGAGAAATGCCAATCTCTTCGTGGGTCTCCCGCAAGGCGGTACCCACGGCATCCCGGTCATCCTTCTCCTTTTTACCTCCTGGAAAGGCGATTTGCCCGGCATGGTTCTTCATCGTTGCGGGTCTTTTGATCATGCAGATTCCCAGTTGGTCTCCATTCGGCACCAAGAGCAACAACACGGCACTTTCGCGATAGGAAGGGCTGGGATCGGGCAGCTGCAGCGAACGGCCACGGGGGAGCATCTTGTAATGGGAACTGCTTCCTGGCAAGCTGCCGCAGAGGCGCTGCAGCAAATGATCCTTTAGTCGTTTTGTGGTCAGGTCCAACTTCACCTGTTGAAGTTTGATTATTCGTCCATTCTGGAATGTATATCCCGTACATTCAGCTGGAGATAGGTTTTGTCACGATATTGGTTCTCTGAAACCGAATAGCAAATGTCAAATGGCAGCGATTGCTTGATCATATCGAAATGTTTGGCCAGGGAAAATCCAATCCCGGAAAAACGGGAGGAAGATCTATTGGCCTCCATCAGGTCGAGCTTCACATGATCGTTGTTCTTGCCCACCAATTTACTTGTTCCGAAATCCATCACATCCTCGGTCAAAAAGACAGGAGACATGTTGTGTGGGCCAAAAGGTTCAAACTGCTTCAACAGACGGATGAACTTTGGGGTAAGGTCGGAAAGTGAAATTTTGGTGTCAATATCGATGGTCGGCTGCATTTGGCTGTCCGAAATGGTATCCCGGACCACCTGCTCGAACCTGCGTGAAAATTCGGCCACATTCTCAAGTTTCATGGAAAGACCGGCGGCATACATGTGGCCTCCATAGGATTCCAGAAGATCGGCACATTGGCCAATGGCTTCATACAGGTCGAATTCAGCGACCGACCTTGCAGAGCCGGTGGCCAATCCGTTCGATTCCGTCAGGACTACCGTTGGTCTGTAGTAATATTCAGTCAGCCTGGAGGCTACGATCCCCACCACACCCTTGTGCCAATCGCGGTTATAGATTACGGTCGACTTTCTTCCGTCATAAAAATGACTCTGGGATATCATGTCCAGCGCTTCGGTGGTGATGTCCCGGTCAAGCGTTTTCCGAATCTCATTGTAGGCATTGATCTCCGAGCCCAACTCTTCCAACTCGCTCAGGTCCTCCGCCAGGAGTATCCGGACGGACTTCTTGCCATGTTCGATTCTTCCGGAGGCATTCAAGCGTGGTCCGATCTTAAAGACGATGTCCTGAATGCGGATCTCACCATTGATCCCTGAACAGTTGATCAGGGTACGCAGACCGGTAGAAGGATTGGCGTTTAGTTTTTGAAGACCGTAGAAAGCCAGGACCCGGTTTTCGCCTGTGAGCGGAACAATGTCGGAGGCAATGCTGACCACCACCAGATCCAGCAGATCGTATGCGATCTCCTGTGGAAGGTCGTGTTGCTTGCAATAGGCTTGAATCAACTTGAAACCCACTCCGCAACCCGATAACTCCTTGTAGGGATAGTTGCAACCTGGCTGTTTCGGATCCAGGACGGCCACCGCCTTGGGAACCTCATCGTCCGGGTTGTGGTGATCGCAAATGATGAAATCAATGCCAAGACTCGTGGCATATTCAATCTTTTCGACCGCCTTGATGCCGCAATCCAGCACGACGATCAAGGTAATCTGCCTGGAAGCCGCATAATCGATTCCCATCCTTGAAATCCCGTAGCCCTCCATGTAGCGATCCGGCACATAGTACTCGATGTTGGGAATCCATCGGGAGAGGAAGGTATACATCAAGGCGACGGAGGTGGTACCATCGACGTCATAATCGCCATAGACCATTACCCGTTCCTTGATCTCGATGGCCTTTTGAATACGGGCCACCGCCTTGTCCATGTCCTTCATCAGAAAAGGATCATGCAGGTCGGACAATTTTGGACGAAAAAAAGTCTTGGCTGCGGCATAACTCTTTATCCCACGCTGAACCAGTAGATTGGCAATGGCCATGTCCACATTCAGTGCGGCTGAAAGTTGCTTGACTTCATTCGGGTCACCCTGCTCCT
>JAJTBP010000067.1 GCA_021286825.1 Marinilabiliales bacterium
CCCCATGACTCCCCTGGTGGGATTTACGCCTGTCAGCGGCTTCCCAATGGAGATACTTTCATCGGGGAGTGCAACAGCGGCCGACTGCTCGAAGTGGCACCCGATGGTACCCTGCGCAAGGAGATCCGATTGTTGCCGCAAGGTACCGACGGTGGACATGCCTACATGCGGAATGCCCGAAAATTGGAGAATGGCCATTACCTCGTCGCGCATTACGGTCTCGACAAGGTGTGCGAATACGATGACAAGGGATCGCTCGTCCGAGCGATTGCCGTGCATGGCGGACCCCACTCCGTCCTGGGGTTGAAAAATGGGAACATCCTGATCTCCTGCTCCGATCACAACGGTGATCCGGGCGTTATTGAAGTAAATCCCAAAGGAAAAATCGTCTGGCAATTGAAAAAGGACGACCTGCCGGGGATCGTTTTAAAGTTCATGACCGGAATGGTGGTGCTGCCCAATGGTCATCTGGTGTTGACCAACTGGCTTGGCCACAATCATTTCGGAGAATCGGCCCACGTGTTTGAAATCACCCGACGCAAAAAGGTGATCTGGGCCTATCGGGACCATTCACTCTTGCGCACCGTTTCGAATGTGCAGCTATGGTAGAAGCATGGGGCATGGGGCATGGAGCATGGAGCCCTCAATCCCTTCATTCCCTTCAATCCCTTCAATCTTCGAGGCATGGAGCATGGAGCATGGGGCATGGGGCATGGAGCCTTCAATCCCTTCAATCCCTTCAATCCCTTCAATCCCTTCAATCTTCGAGGCATGGGGCATGGAGCATGGGGCATGGAAACCGGAAACAGGAGACCGGAAACCGGAAGAAGCATAGAGCAAGGGGTAGAGGGTATGGAGCATGGGGCGCTCAATCCCTTCAATCCCTTCAATCCCTTCAATCCCTTCAATCCATTCAATCCCCTCAATCCCTTCAATCCCTTCAGTCCCTTCATTCTTCAGGGCAGCAAGAAGGGAAGGCAGGAGTTAAAAAATTGGAATAAGATGTGTTATAATATATTGACAATCAAATTATTAAAAATATGAAAAATTGCTTGCGAAGATGTGGATTGTTGCTGTTTGTGGTGCTTTGGGTGGCCATGATGGGCAACGAAGCCAGGGCCGAGAAATGGTCGCTGAAGGTGGCTCACGATTTCATTCGGCGTTATCCGCAGCCTGACTCGATTCACTGGAAGGGACAGCAGAACCATTTCAGTTGGCAAGCGGGTTACATCCTGTATGCCATGGAACAACTCTGGAAGAAGTCTGGTGATCCCGAAGTGCTGGCCTATATCCGGAAATATGTCGATCAGCAGGTGGATGCTTCGGGTCATGTAGCCGATTTCAAACCGGATGCCCTGGATAACTTCATGCCCGGAAATGCCTTGCTTTTCCTCTATGAGCAGACGGGCGAAAAGCGCTACCTGACGGCTGCCAGGCAGGTGCGCGACGGATTCAGGAAGTATCCGCGAACCGCGGATGGCCTCTTCTGGCATGGCACCTGGGCCAAACACCAGGTGTGGGTCGATGGTCTTTTCATGGGCCAGCTGTTTCTGGCACGGTATGCGTCGGTCACCGGCAACCCGGAGCAGGAGTGGGACGAGGTGGTCCGGCAGATCACGCTGGCAGCCGAGCATTTT
Organism: Marinilabiliales bacterium; assembly: GCA_021286825.1. Classification (GTDB taxonomy): domain Bacteria; phylum Bacteroidota; class Bacteroidia; order Bacteroidales; family Prolixibacteraceae; genus CAINVV01. The sequence continues at coordinate 1,638 of JAJTBP010000067.1, forward strand.
CAAAAAGAGAACGGACTCATGCTACACGGCTGGGATGAGAGCCACAGGGCTGCCTGGGCAGATCAAAACACCGGTCTCTCTGCCGAAGTATGGAGTGAGGGGATGGGCTGGTATGCAGTCCTGCTGGCGGATCTTTTCAACTATCTACCGGCAGACTATCCTGGCAGCGAAAAGATCCGGAAAATCCAGGAAAAGCTCTGTCGCGGATTGGTTCAGGTGGTCGATCCCAAAACAGGCCTGTGGTGCCAGGTGGTCGACAAACCCGGCGAACCGGGAAACTGGAATGAGACGTCCGGCTCCGGTATGTACCTCTATCTGCTGAAGCGATCCGCCGACAGGCATTATTTGAAAAACAAAGCACTGGATCAGCTGCTGCAAACGGGCTACGCTGCATTGATCAAAAAGGCCGTGCCCAACCCAGCGGGGCATTGGGATTTGATCGATTGCAGCAGCATCGGGGTACAGAAGGATTATGCCGCCTATGTCGGTCAGCCCCATGAGGTCAGTCCGTTCGCTGCTTTCGGCTCTTTCCTGCTGGCCACCACTGCAATCGAATATCCCTGAGGACCACACCGTGGCAGCAGCGATCCGTCGTTGATTTGCTAAGGCTTTGAGATCTTCCCAATGGGCATCAGCAGCAGGATCCTGGCTTCATGCGGGGCAATCCCTTTCAGGACATTTTCCTTTTTCAGTCGGCCAATCTCCCGGCCGGTCAGGGCATCGGTCAGATGGTAGCGACCCTTGACCGGAAGCTCCGATCGGGTCAGCGTCATGTCTGCTGGATCGGATCCCTTGTTGAACAGGGCGATGGCCAGTCGGTTGCCGGAGAGTTCTTTGATCCAGAGCTCCCGAAGACCCTCCCTGCGGATTCTCTTCCCCTGTTTGCCCAGCGGATCCTGATCGATGGCGATGAGTGGCCGGCAAGTGAGGATCTCCCGGATCTCGGCGGACATGTTTCGCAGGTCATTGCCGGCCATGAGGGGGGCAGCCACCATGCACCACATGGCAAAATGGGATTTGTATTCGGTCAGGTTCATGGTGACCGGTGAGATTTTACCCCACAACGACTCCTTTTTTTCGTTGCCCACCTCCAGCATGTCCGGGTCGTTCCAGTATCCCTTGCCGGCATAGGGCCATAGTTCGGCCGTGCTTTCAAGGCAGTAAAGCATGCGCTCCCAATTGTTTTTGATGTCGTCACTGGTTCGGTGCATGTTGGCTACCCCTTTGACCCAGGGCAGAGCGCCGTCGTTGGTTCCCTTTTCACATTCGTCGTTGACGCTGTAGAAGATTTCCCTGCCCGTATTCTTCAGACATTGCGCCATCTTTTCGAAGGCAGCACGGCACTCCGGAACGGGCGTCTTCAAAGCCACCACTTCGACCGAGGGATAGTTGCACCAGTCGTATTTCAAGTAGTCGACCCCCCAGGCGGCATAGTCGTCGGCATCGGTCTGCTCGTGGCCCAGACTACCCATCAGCTTCTGACAGGTGTAACAACCCGGAGCCGAATAGAGACCGAATTTTAGTCCGCAGCTGTGGATGTAATCGGCAAGGGCCTTCATCCCGGAAGGAAATTTTTTCTTGTCAGGGATGATGTGGCCTGTACTGTCGCGCTCCTTGGTCATCCAGCCATCGTCGATGATCAGATATTGATAGCCGGCATCCCGCATGCCGTTGGCGACCATGGCATCGGCGATGGCGTGGATCTGTTTCTCGTTGATCTCATTCCTGAAACAGTTCCAACTGTTCCATCCCATGGGTGGCCGGTCGGCGAGCCGGCTGTTCTGTGCGGATCCCAGGAGGGGGAGAGCCAGCAGCAGAAGGATCATTTTTAAGGGCATGTCGTGTGTGGTAGTTGAGTGATTCCGGTCTGTCGAAAGTGACAAACATTTGGCTGACAAGGTACTGCTTTTCTGCCTGTCAAAAAACCACCGAGGCAAACTTTCCCGCCGGAAGGAGAGATTTGCGACATCGGGAAGGCACTTGCCAAAAAGGTTGAAAATGGCTAATTTTCCTCCTGCAATGCTGCAACAAAAACAGAAAGCTGATGAAAAAACTCTGGATACTTTTTCTCTTTGCGATGGTGATGAGGAGCCCGCTCTCTGCCCAGGAGGCGATCCCCGGATGGGAAAAATGGCAATATCTGATGGGTGGCTGGGAAGGAGAAGGGGAAGGTCAGCCCGGTATGGGCAAGGGGAGTTTCACCCTGAAGCCGAAGTTGGGGGGAAGCATCCTGGAGCGAAAAGGGAAGACGGAGATGGCTGCCAGCAACGGCCGACCTGCTTTTGTGCACGAAGATGTGATGATCGTTTACAAAAATGAATCAGGCAATCCTTCACGGGCCATCTACTTCGACAACGAAAATCATGTCATCTCCTATGCGATCCGCTACACAGACAATCAGATCGTGCTGACCAGCGAACCCATGCAGGGCGCACCCCGTTTCCGGTTGATATACGAAAAGCTGGATTCCAAACGGATGAATACCCGCTTCGAGATGGCCATGCCCAATCAGCCGGATCTCTTCAAACCTTACATCGAAGGCATTAGCAAGAAGGTTAAGGAGTTGTCCGAGATGCCCAAATAACCGGGAGCCCGATCAGTCGATCATTCTTTCCAAATAAGGATAAACCGGATCGCTGAAGCCAAATTTCCGGTAGAGGGGCTCTCCGTCTTTGGAGCAGTGCAGGGCTACCTTGGTGATCCCCAGGGCCCGGGCCCTGTCCAACAAAGCCTGAAGGATGGCGGATGAGATCCCTTTTCTGCGGAAGGCCGGTAGGGTATACATGTTGAGGATTTCACCTTCCAGATAGGACGAGCGGTTGAAGTCGCCCGGTATCTTCTTGACAATCATTCCTCCGTAACTAACGGTCACTCCATCTGCTTCCGCCAGCAAGGCAAAGAAACTTCCCTCCTTCAGGGTGCCGCGCATCATTGTCAGCAACTGCGCTGCCAGTTCCTGTTTGTAATCTGCCGATCGTTCACCCTGCATCTCTGTCAGGTAATCAATACGGGCGGCGATCATTTGGGGGAGGTCACTTTCCTGGACCAGTCGTATCGTGAGGTTTTCCATCGTTTGGTTTTAGGGTTTGGAGGGGGGAGTGCCTGCAAGAGCGCTCTATTTCCCTTTGATCGAAAGAAATTTCTTCATGAAGGCAATCAGGGAGGGAGCGGCGGCCAGTGAGTGGTCCAGTCCAGGCATGCTGATCATCGTTACTGGCAGCGAGCCATCTATTTGCAAGATGCCATTGTAGAGGTTTTTGGTCATGGCGGGCGGCACATCCTGATCGGCCTCGCCGTAGGTCAGCAACAGGGGGGTCTTGATGCGCCACGGAGTCACGCTGCTTGCAGCCAAGGCCGAACGAAGCTGGCTGTATTTGTCGCTCGTCAGCAGATTGGCCCTGAAGTCGGCAGTAAAGAGCTGGGTCATGTTGGTGGTCAGCTGATCGTTGATGGCACTGCCGCTGTTGTACCCGTTGAACAATTGATCGATCCGCGAAGCGTAGGGCTCATTGAAAACATCGCTGTAGGGATTGGTGATGGCTCCCACCGATTTGAATCCCTTCAAAAGATAGGCAACGTAGTACGGTTGCGGGAAATAGGGAGTGCTTTCCACCATTTTGGTTACCTCCATAAGATCGTAAGGCCCGGCACCACCTCCCACAGCTTTCAGGGTAAACTCGTTGCTGTATTCGGCCTCGATGGTTTTATCCAGCTGCAAGGTAGACAATCCCCCCTGTGAATAACCCATCAGGTAGAGGTCGCTGGTGACTTTGGCGCTGATATCCGTTTTGGCACAGAGCTCCTTGACGGCCCGGTACATGTCGAGGATCGGTCCAACGGTAGAGGGAAGGTGCAGATAGGGATGAAAAACCGAAGTGGAACTGCCGAACCCGAGGTAGTCCGGGATCACCACCACAAAACCGGTTGAGGCAAAACCACTGAGAAGCTGGTTGGTTGAGGAGGAGTAGCTCAGGGTAGGAGCGTTGGCGTAAAGGGTATTGGTGCCGTTTTGGAAACTCAACATCGGGAAGGTTCCTCCGTTTTCAGGCATGCAGACCAACCCCGAAGCAACCAGTTTGGTAGATCCGAGGGTGGTATGGTAGGTGATGGAATAGATCCGGACACCTCCGGAAGCGGCTGCCACGATGGCGGCGGCATCGGGGTAAAGCAGTTGTATGGGTCCGTAGAGGGTGCTGATCTGAAATGCCGTCAGGGATTGCACAGGGGTATAGCCCACCAGGTATTTGTCGGGCTGGACCGGTTCGGGAGTATCGGATGTACCCAGCGGATGGCATCCTGCCAACAGCAAGGTGGCCAGGAAAAATCCCGCGAGGCGGAGACGGAAACGAACCTTCTTGTCAAGCATAACCGTAGTTTTTTTGATGAAGCGCAGCCATGTGTTCCGACCCTTTGGTCAGGCACTTTGCCTGTTATCTGCTTTGGCGAGTGCCTCTGCCACGAGATTCCGGATGTGGAGATTCAACTCCTCGGGTGTCATGCCGTTGGGATCGACGGGCGGAAGGAAGGTGACCACGATCCTCGACCCGGTCTTGATCTTTTTCTTGCCCGACGACATGGCTTCGTAAGCACCCGAGATGGCTACGGGCACGATGGGCGTGTTGAGTTCCGTACTCAAGATGGCATAGGTCTTCTTGAACTCACCGAGTCTGCCACTTGTGGTGCGTGTCCCTTCGGGGAATATCAGGATCTTCTTGCCCAGCTTGACCACCTCTGCCATTTTCTGGATCGACTCTTTCAACTCTTTGGCCAGGTCCATTACGATGATGTTGGTGCGTTTGGCCAGAAATTGCCGGATACGGCTTTTCACGTGATCCTTCTTCGCATAGGAATAGGTGTTTTTCAGCGTCTTCCGGTCGAGACATGAAAGCACGAGGAATGCATCCAGTTTGGTCTGATGGTTGGGGGCGATGAAACAAGGTCCTTCGGGAATGTTTTCTACGCCTCTCAGCTCGAAGCGGAAGAAAAAGCTGAAGAAACGTCTGACCGAAGAGACGATGAACTTCAGCAAGAAGGTGGCCCTGGGTAGTTCAACCGGCTGGTCATCCTTGAGATTTCCAGACCAGGAAGCACTCTGCTCCTTGTGAAACAGTTTGTTGGCACCGATGTATTCGGCAATCTTGGCGATGGAGGGAAACTTAAGCAACTGCTCCTCTTCGATTTTGATGCCAAAGGTCTGTTCGATGAAATCGATGAGACTCATCTTGCCCAACGAATCCATGGCAATGTCAAATACGAGGTGATCATCGGGTGAGACATCCATGTCGACCTGCGATTCGATGAAGGATTTTACGGCAAGATATTCGGCACTTTCCGGTGCTTTTTTGTGACTTTTCCGGTCACCGGTGGTGCTGACCAGCTCTTCCAGCTTGAATCGTTGCAGTTTGGACAGCCGGGTTCGTGGCAAATCACTCTTGACAATGGTAAACTGCATGATCCTTTTGTAGGAACTCAGTTCCGTATTGAAAGGGGCAATCACCTCATCCCGGAAATATCCGTTGAGATCGGAGATGTTGTTTTCTCCCAGAAAGTTGAGGTCCGGCACGATCGCGGCATGCAGCATCTCCTTGTGCAGGAAGATACCCACCTCCTTGATGGCCTTGGAGTAGAATTCCAGTTTGTGTTCCAGCTCAACCGGATTGATGTTTTTGCCATTGGGCAGAACGATGATCTCTTTTTTGCGGCCGGTGATGTAGAGGAAGCCATCTTTGTCGAGGTAGCCCAGGTCGCCCGTGTAGAGCCAACCCTCTTTCAATACCTCTGCTGTATCCTCCGGGCGGTTGTAGTAACCTTTCATGACATTGGGACCCTTGGCCACGATCTCGCCATCGCGGATCTCGACCTGCATGTTGGGCATGGCCTGCCCTGTGGTGCCGATCTTGACCCTTCCGGGTCTCGGGAAGGTAATCATGGGAGCCGCCTCGGTCATGCCAAAACCTTCGAGGATATCGAATCCCAGGAAATGGAAGAAGGTTCCCACCTCTTTGTTCAAGGCGGCACCTCCGGCAATCATGTATTGCATGTGGCCTCCCAAACCTTTGTGGACCTTTTTGAAGAGGGTCTTCCCCAATTTTCGGCTTTTGGTAAGGTAGACCATTTTGAGGAAGGTCCTGGCCAGGAAGCTTTTGTTGATCTTTGACATCAGTCCGCGGTAGATCAACTCATACAAACGCGGGACACCGAGAAAGACGGAGATCTGGTTCTCGGAGAGGGTCTTCATAAGATCGGACGACTGCATCGATGGACAGATGACCGCATTGGCACCCACATAAATGGGTAGCAGCAAGGAACCGGCCAACGGGAAGATGTGGTGGAGCGGCAGCAGCACCAGTACCTGACTCTCCGCCTTGAAGATGTCTGCATCGATGACGGCGTTCATGTTGGCCAGCAGATTGGTATAGGTCAGCATCACCCCTTTCGGACTGCCGGTGGTACCGGATGTATAGATGATCACAGCCACCTCTTCCTTGTCCGCGGGACCCTGCCAGGCCGATTCCTCTCCAGAACAGGTGGGCGGAAGTTCATCAAAAACCAAGATCTCGGGTCTGTGCTGACTCTTCACACAGACCTTGTCGTAAGCTTCAGCCATCCCCTGGCTGATGAAGAGGAGGTCTGGCTGACAATCGTCAAGGATGTAGGCCACATCCTCGGCAGAGGCCATGAAGTCGATCGGAATGGCGATGCAACGATTTTGAAGGGCAGCATAAAAGGCAAAGAACCATTCTACCCTGTTTTCGGAATAGATCGCCACCCTGGAATAACTCTTTTCACTGAAATAACCAGCATATTGTTGCTGGCACTGCAACAGCTGATGATAGGTAAAATCTCCCTGAGTAGAGAGGATTGCCTTCTTTTCCGGGAAATCCCGGGAGATCAATGTCAATGCCATGGTTGTGTCGTTTAATGCCCCGGAAGGTCTGAACTGCCGTTTCTTGCCATCGCAGGAAAGTGGCTGAATGCAGACGGATTCCGCTCTTCGCAAGGGCTCAGCAAAGTAAGAAATTATTGGCCTCATTACCAATAGCTCCCTTTTGTCGTTAATTATTAAAATATTAACCTATTTCAATAATTGACGTAAAAAGAAAGGTTGTATCTGGTCCCGCACCCTGACCTCCAAGCATGGGTGGCTCTTTTGAGACAGTCAATGAACACCATAATTTATCTAAAACCTTTTTTGCAAATGGAAAAGAATGATGCAAAACCGAAATGGTACGAGCCGTCCCGCGAAGTCACCGAGCAGGCCAATGTGAAGGAATACGATCAATTGTACCGTTATTCCATCGAAAACAGGGAAGCCTTCTGGGCGGAGCAAGCCAATCAGCTATCCTGGTATAAGAAATGGGACAAGGTGTTGGACGACCAACAGGCCCCCTTTTACAACTGGTTCGTAGGAGGTCGTACAAACATCATCCTCAATGCCATCGATCGTCATCTCAAATCGGCTACACGAAACAAGCTGGCCGTCATCTGGGAGGGAGAGCCGGGCGACTCCCGGACCTTCTCCTACCACGCACTCAACCGTGAGGTGAGTCAGTTTGCCAACATTCTCAAGAGCATGGGGGTTCGAAAAGGGGACGTGGTGACCATCTACATGCCGCAAATCCCCGAACAACTCTTTGCCATGCTCGCCTGCGCAAAGATCGGAGCGGTTCACAGCGTGGTCTACGGTGGGTTCAGCCATGAAGCACTGGCAGACCGTATCAACGATGCCAATTCGCGGGTGGTGATTACCGCCGACGGCGGATACCGACGCGGAAAAGTGGTGGAGATGAAGAGCGTGGTCAACAAGGCCATGGAGCTTTCTCCTACCATGGAGATCTGCATCACAGTCAAAAGAACCGGCATCGATGTCTACATGGAGAATGACCGGGATTACTGGCTCCATGATTTGAAATCCCTTCCCATTGCCTCAAACAAATGTGAGACGGAAGAGATGGATGCATCCGACATGCTTTTCCTGCTTTATACCTCCGGCTCAACGGGACGGCCCAAGGCGCTGGTCCACACCCACGGGGGCTACAGCGTCTATACAGCCACCACACACCGGATGGTCTTCGACATCAAACCGGAAGACCGCTACTGGTGTGCCGCCGATCCGGGATGGATCACCGGACACAGCTACATCGTCTACGGTCCGCTGATCAATGGTTCAACCATCATGCTCTACGAAGGGGCACCCAACCATCCCTATCCCGACAGATGGTGGAAGATGGTCGAAAAATATGGCATCAACATTTTGTATACCTCCCCGACGGCCATACGGGGTCTCATGCGTTTCGGCGATTCCTGGCCCAACAGGAACGACATCTCCTCCCTGCGGTTGCTGGGTTCGGTGGGCGAACCGATCAATGCAGAGGCCTGGAGCTGGTTCCATCGGGCCGTCGGTCGGGGAAACTGTCCCATCATGGATACCTGGTGGCAGACAGAAACCGGTGGATTCATCATTGCACCTCTTCCCATTACCCCACTTAAGCCAGGATCTGCGACAAAGCCTTTCTTCGGCAATGAACTGGCCATCGTGGACGATGCAGGAAAAGAGGTACCGGATGGTGAGGAAGGCAATCTGGTGATCAAATCCCCCTGGCCGGGATTGGCAAAATCGGTCTTCAATGACCCGCAACGATTCGTGGATACCTATTGGTCGAAATACAAGGAACAGGGCTGGTATCATACCGGCGATTCAGCCAAGAAGGATGAGGACGGCTACTACTGGATCATCGGTAGAAATGACGACGTGATCAAGGTGAGTGGTTACCGGCTGGGTTCAGCCGAGATCGAAGGGATCATGGCAACCCATCCGGCCATCGTGGAAGCGGCAGCCATTGCGCTGCCCCATCAGCTGAAAGGAAATGCCATCCACATCACCGCGGTGTTGAAAAGCACCTACAAACCCACCAAGGAGTTGGAACACGAACTGATGGTGCACATGGAAGAACACCTCGGAAAGATCGCCCGGCCCGAGGCAATCGTCTTCGCAGAGGCCTTGCCAAAAACGCGTAGTGGAAAGATTATGAGGCGGTTGCTAAAATCAAGGGCGCTGGGACTTCCCGATGGAGACTTGAGCACCATGGAAGAATGAGGGGGCACGCTCCCCCCATAAAAGTTGTTGAGGAAATTGTTGATAGTTTGTCGGTCAAAAGTTGAGCCGGGCGTATCCGGATTATGAGTTTTTTGTACTTTTATAAACCGACAGGTGCTTGATTTTTGTCCCGTTTCAGGGATGTTTCTGCTGTCATAGCCATTCCGGACTGACTCAATTAACCATAATTTCCCCAAAACAACTCACCTCTATGACAAGACGTATCATCGGAATTCATGAGAAGCTCCCAATTGCGGAGAGCCTGCCGCTAAGTTTCCAGCACCTGACGGCCATGTTCGGGGCCACCATCCTCGTCCCGATCCTGCTTGGAATCGATCCCGCCATTGCCTTGTTGATGAATGGTATTGGCACACTACTCTATTCCTGGATTACCAAGGGTGGCATTCCTGCCTACCTCGGTTCCAGCTTTGCTTTCATTGCCCCCACTTTGCTGATCATCAGTACCTATGGGGGATTCAACCATGCCCAGGCCGGTTTTGTCTTCTTCGGCCTCTTTTTTGTCATCATCTCCTTTGTGGTGAAAAAGTGGGGCATTCGCTGGATCGATGTGATCATGCCGCCGGCCGTCATGGGTGCAGTGGTAGCCATCATCGGACTGGAGCTGGCTCCCGTAGCCGCTCAGCAGGCCGGTCTTGCTCCCTGGCCCACCTCTCCCGGCCAGGTGGTACCGGTTTTTGAGATGACCCCCAATGTGGTCATCGTCTCCATGTTTACCCTGTGCGTCGGCATGATCGGAACGGTACTTTTCAGGGGCTTCATGCAGGTGATCCCGATCCTGTTCGCCGTGGTAGCCGGTTATGTGCTGGCCCTGGTGATGGGGATGGTCGACACGACAACCATCAGCAAAGCTGCCTGGATAGCCTTGCCGCAGTTTCATCGCCCCGAAATCAACCTCAATGCCATCATCGTCATCGCTCCTGCCTGTATCGTGGTCCTGGCCGAACACATCAGCCACCTGATTGTCACTTCCAAAATCACGGGTGAGGACCTCATGACAAAACCGGGTCTCCACAAATCTTTGCTGGGAGATGGTCTGAGCAACATGATCTCAGGCTTTGCCGGATCGCCTCCCAATACCACCTATGGCGAAAACATCGGCGTGATGGCCATTACCCGTGTTTATTCGGTCTGGGTCATCCGGGGTGCCGCCATGCTGGCCATTGCCTTCTCCTGCATCGGGAAGATCTCTGCTGCCATCTCCACCATCCCGACTCCCGTGATGGGGGGTATCACCATGCTGCTCTACGGTGTGATCGCCGTTCAGGGCTTCCGGATGTTTGTGGAACAGAAAGTCGACTTCAGCAAAAACCGGAACATGGTGCTGGGCGCCGTTACATTTGTGGTGGGGGTAAGCGGTGCTTCCCTCAACCTGGGATCTGTTCCGTTGAAAGGAATGGCCTTTGCTGCCATCGCCGGTGTGGTCCTGTCCCTGATCTTCTGGGTGTTTGACAAGCTGGGATGGATGAACAAAGAATCCTGAAAGGTTTTTCCTGCCGAAATAGAGGCTGATCCATCCGGATCGGCCTTTTTTATCATCCTTTTTGCTAATTTCATCCTACCGGAAATGGGGTCCGCACGCCGATGCAAACCTCCCGAAAATGGGGAGGTTGCCAGATCAACGGAAGCAGTAGACCAGGGTCCTTTCTTCCGGTCCATCAACTTGAAGGGGGCGGAAAGGCTGACCCAAAGTGGAAAAGAAAATGAAAGACAAAGAACGAAACATCATAGCACTTTGTGCAGAACAGGTCAGGAAAAGACTGACCGACAGTGAGAAAGGACATGACTGGTGGCATGTGATGCGAGTCTGGCAGTTGTCGCGCAGGATTGCTGCGCACGAAGAGGTAAATGAATACATCGCCGATTCCAAATTTCATGGCGGGGATGAGGAGGTTGGACCGGCTACAGCTGCCGCGATCCTGCAAGAGCTGGAAGTAGAGCAGGAGGTGGCAAGTCAGGTGGTCCGGATCGTGCGTCACATCTCCTTCAAGGGGGGCAATGAACCATCGGATTGGACCTCCCCTGAGTTGCAGGTGGTCCAGGATGCCGACCGACTGGATGCACTGGGAGCCATCGGGATTGCCCGTACCTTCCATTACGGTGGATACCGAAACCGTGCCCTCTATGATCCGGCCATTGAACCGAATCTTCGAATGACCAAAGAAGAATACAAAAAAAGCGAAGCGCCGACCATCAACCATTTCTATGAAAAGCTGCTGCTGCTGAAGGATCGGATGCATACTGCCACCGGAAAAGAGCTGGCAGAGGAACGGCATGCCTTCATGGAACAGTTTCTGCAGCATTTCTTTGAGGAATGGAATCTCACCCATGATGGCCCCTCCGAACCGTTACCTCATACCTGAATCTCATGAACCGATTTACCGGATTCTGGCAATCCCTGTCCGAGCGAGCCTCCCGCTTCTACCAGGCCCGTAGCCTCTCCCTGACCTTTATCGGGGAGAATGGCAAGTTGATTTTGCAAGCGATCTTCACCCTTTTCTCCATCGCCATCGGCATCTGGTTTTTCAATCACCAAAAGACCGAACTGACCGAAATCAACCACCTGCTAGTGGATGCAGACTGGCGCATGGTGCTTCTCGGTCTCTCCCTTACAGCCGCCTATGTCGTAACACAAGGCTGGATGTATGTGGCCTCCTTCTCTACATTCGGCCATAAATTACCCTTGCTGTTGGGCATCCAGCTTTTCCTGAAACGCAACTTCATCAGTGTCTTTCTTCCCGCCGGCGGAGTCTCCTCTCTTGCCTTTTTTACTTCGGACATCGAGAGCAGGGGGGTAAACAAGGTGCACATCCACTTTGCTTCAACGATCTATGGCTTTGTGGGCATCTTGTCGGTAGTGCTGGTGGCGATCCCCATCTTCGCCTATGCCCTTTCGGATGGCAGTGTGGGAAGCGGGGAATGGGTCGGACTGGCATCCGTCTTTCTGCTTTTGGCCATGCTTTACAGCCTGTACCGATCTTTCCTGCAAAAAGGGGCCCTCTATCGGTTCACCATCCGTCACTTTCCCTCCCTCGAGGAGGTCATGACCGAGTTGGAGGATGCAAAGCCTGATGC
>JAJTBP010000436.1 GCA_021286825.1 Marinilabiliales bacterium
TGGAAGATCAGTTTGGCAGACGTGGAGGGCAAACTGATGGAAGGGCTTTTTTCCATCTCGGTGACCGATTCCGCCAGAGGTACCGACCCTTCGCTCTACCAACCCGGAATGGGTCATTCGTTCCTCTTTCGGCCCAATTTCATGGATCGCCTGCCAGTCAAGGCGTTGTGGAAAGGCTTGGACAATATCCCAGGGGATGCCTTGGACCAACTGCTGCTGGTCTATGGTTACAGCAGGTGGCTGGGACATGCCGGATCTAAGCAGGAGAAGCCCACGATGAACTTCAAACGGGATGTGCTGGAGGTGAAACTAGCGGGTCTGACTTCGGGTCGTCAATCGTTGCCCCTTCTCAACCTGATTTCTCTGCAGGACCTCTCAATTCGCCCGGTGGTGGCTGATCGAAGCGGATACGCAAGTGTACCGATTGATTCCCTGACGGAGGCAACTCGTTCTGTCTCCCTTATGCCTGGAGGGAAATCCAGGAATCCATTGCCGGATCTGAAATTTTCCATTCCCTTCGACAGGGATTATTTTCTCAGCAGCGGCTTGCGCACACCACAACCGGTTGCGCCACCGGATGACATGGGTCAGCAGGAAAACGGATACCGAACACCATTTGAAGAAAAAACCATTGAAATCAAGGAAGTAACCGTAATTGCCCATCCGACGGCAAAGAAAATCTTCAAAGACAAGTATGAGGAACAATACCAGTACACCGATATCAAGAGCTTGGACCAGAATATGTTGGAATCATCCACTTCTTTGGAGATGGCCATACGCAAACTGGTTTCACCCTATAAATGGACCAGTGAAAACATTTACCTGCGGGTTCCAAGATCCTGGCGTGGTGGAGCCATCCCGGCGCTGATCGTTCTGGACGGAATGCCTATTTACAACAATGGCTGGTCGATGGTTAGCTCCCTCTCCATGAGTGAGGTGGCCTCACTTACCATTCTGAGTGGGCAAAGAGGCTATTCCCAATATGGGGATGGGGCCCAGGCAGGGGTGATCTTCATCACCACCCGTAGTGCATCCAAATTTGTGGAGGGTCAGAAACCACTTCCCAGACCGAAAGGGGTGGCAGCCAGCATCGCAACGCCCGTCCAACTTTTTAGACAAGAGGTAGAATATTACGTGCCCACCGGCAAGGAGCTGGAAGCAAATCCTGCTGTCAGGGGCCGTGCGACCCTGTACTGGAATCCGGAGGTCTATTTCAACGGAAAGGAGCCGGTACTCATCCGGTATCCGCAGATTAACCATGCAGGCAGTGTTCATCTGACAATTCATGCAGTAACGGCAGATGACAACATGGGAACGGCAAAATACAGCTATTCGGTTCATTGATGGCCTCTTGTGCACGAAAGATGCAACCGGTACGGATCATGCCACTGTCTCTTTTGGGTTGATTGGATGGAATTGATCTTTTTTGCTTTTGAACCAAAATAGACTTAATATTGTAATAAGTATAAATTCATTGGATATGGCAGACAAATTTTCAGATCCCATTGGCCGTTTGATGGGTTTGCGTTACAAATCGCATCCCTGGCACGGTGTTTTTATAGGCAACCACGCGCCGGAAAAGGTGACTGCCTTTATTGAAGTGGTACCTACCGATACGGTGAAATATGAGGTTGACAAAGACACCGGCTATCTGAAAATTGACAGGCCCCAACAATATTCCAATGTCTGTCCGGCCCTTTATGGTTTTATTCCCCAAACCTATTGCGGGAAAAAGGTTGGTGAGCTATGCTCCAAAAAGACAGGAAAACATGGGATCAAGGGAGATGGCGACCCGATCGACCTTGTGGTTCTGACCGAAAAATCCATCCATCACGGTGATATCCTCGTGACTGCCAAACCCATTGGCGGACTCCGGATGATCGATGGTGATGAGGCGGATGACAAGATCATTGCCGTTCTCAACAATGATTTCGTTTATGGCCATTTTAGTTCACTGAAGGATGTTCCCAAGCACATCATAACCCGCTTGCGCCACTATTTCCTTACCTACAAGGATATCCCGGGAGAGGAAGGCAA
>JAJTBP010000068.1 GCA_021286825.1 Marinilabiliales bacterium
CATTAACAGTTTCTTAACAATTTTGTAATGAGTCCAATTCAGAGACTGTTTCCATGCGTCGAAAGCCGCATAAACAAAGGGTTTGAAAAAAATGGAAAGGAAGGATGGCTCTTGGGGCAGGAGGGCATTTCCGGGTCAGGATGTTTAAAAAATATCGGGGGATCGCTTGGCAAAATGGACGCTGCATGCCAGGATTGCCGCAACTTGAGTATATTTACCTTGTCCTCCAGACGAATGTGTTCATCCGGAACGGATCGCTCCGACCCAAAATGAAATCATCCGCTCTGGGATATGGATCATCCGACCTACAAAATATGCTAACCGATCCCCCGTTATCATGAAAAACCATCTCCTGAACACAAGATTGAAAGCGGGTTACTGCCTGCCCATTCTCCTGCTGACCCTACTGTTTTTGGGGGGCTGTCGCAGCATTGGACCCAAATCCATTCATGCCAACAGGGGATCCTATATTGAAGCGCTTTCCCGGACGGACAAAGAGGAGATGCTGGCCAATATTGTCAGGGCCAAATACAATGATCCGCCCGTCTTTTTGAAGATCAAGACCATCAGCGCGTCGCCTCGTTTGGAGACGGGGGCGGAGGCGGAGGCCAAACTTTCGGCCACAGAGCATTATGGCGTCATCAAACCACGGTTGGTCTATTCCGACTCCCCTTCGATTCTTTACACGCCGCTGATGGGCAGTGAATATTCGACCCAACTGCTGATGCCCATGGGGTTGATGAATCTCTTTCTGATGCTGAACAACGGATTCGACCTGGAAATCGTTGCCGACCTGATGATCATCACGTTGAATGGCAAATCGAACAGCAGGAATGCCACTGAGGCTGAACGGAATGAGTTCAGAAGCGTGATGCAGGCGATGAACCGGCTGTACAAAAAACGATTGATCAACTTTGCCACCAATGGGAAAGGCGGGGATCCTGCCGAATTGAGCATTGCCATCGATGTCAGGGCAGATGCATTGGAGAATGAAGATTACCGCTATCTGATCAGGGAGTTGGGATTGGAGAAGTACCCAGGAACCATCGAGATGAAGATGGGATTTAGCAAAAAAGAGCATGTCTTTGCCGTCAACACCCGATCTTTTTTGGCCTTGATGAACTACCTCTCCAATTTTGTTGACATCCCTGAGGTTCACCGCCAATGGGTCTGGAAAAGCGAGATCAGTCCCGATTCGGGAAACCTTCACATTCGATGCAGCAAGACTTTACCCCGGGATGCGAACACGGCGGTCTATCTTTACAACCATTGGTTTTACATTGGCGCAGAGGATATCGGTTCGCAAAACATCCTCTACCTGATGCAGATCTTGTTTGACATTCAGGCACACATCGCCAGTTCCAACGGGGAGATTCAACTGACCATGCCCATCCGGTAGTTTCGGCCGGGAGCACGCATGGTACAGGTGAGCCTATGCACTATTTTTATTTGCCTTTTGCGATGGGTTCCACCTCCAGCACCCGAAAAGTACCCGGTTGAATCGCAGGTCTCTTCCCTGGGGAGGCAGGTGCCATGAAATCGGCCACTGAAAGATAAAGGCGGTGGGTCGACTTGTCCAAAACAATTGTTCTGGCTCCCGGAACTGTTTTCACCGTAGCGATGACCTTGAATTGAACCGGGCTCTCTTCCCGAATCACGGTCAGGGTGCCTTCACCATTTGAGCAGAAAATTGTCTGGGTGGATGGGTCAAATGCCACGCCGTCACAACCCTTGCCAATCGGTAGTGTCGACAATACCTTGCCTGCCATCGCATCCGAAACGACCATCAGCTGGTTGCCACAGACGCTGAACAGTCGGTGGGTCTCATGATCCAACGCCAATCCGCTCGGCTCTTCGCCAGGCGAGATGGACCAACTTTTGGTGACCACCCACTTCCTGGTATCAATGGCAGAAATTTCATTTTTGTCCTCGATGTTGACATAGAGGGTTCCCTTTCCGTCCGACACGGGAAATTCCGGTTTCCCATCCAAGGCAAGGGTGGTCAGGACCTTTTCTGTGGCAGGATCCAGCACGGTGGCACTGGCACTTCCCCCATTGAATGTCAGAATCTTGCCCGAAAAAGGCTCATAGAGGATCGCATCCGGATTCTTGCTGGGAACCTTAATCTTTCCCCGAACAGCCAAGGTGCCCAGGTCAAAAACCGTTACCGAGCTATCCCTGCCATTGCTGGTAAAACCCTTGTTTAAGCGGGGAACGAGGGCAATGCCATGGATGCCAAGGGTTCCATCGATCATTCCGATCTGTTTACCCGACTTCAGGTCGACCACCTGAGCCATGGTCGCATGAGAAACGAACAGCCGTCCGGCATCTTCCTGCACCGACAGGTAATCCCAGCCCCCGTCTCCCGGGAGGGGAAGCGCTCTTGACAATTTGTAACCCGACTGGGCAGATACCGGTTGGACTGTCAGGATGAGCAGAAGTCCGCCAAGCAAGGAAAACAATGCTTTCTTCATGGGAATGAATTTTGGTTGATGCGGGTTTGACGATTCAAATCCCAAATGGTTTATTTTCAAATCCTTTGTTGGATCGTTCGAAGATTATCCTCCGAAAAAAAGTAACCTTTTGGCCTTCCTTCCGGTAGACAGGAAAAAACGGAGAACCTTTTTGTATGGCAGAACAGACCATTCCGGATCATACCGCCGTTCGCACGGCCCTTTGGCGGGCGTTGCACCTGTTGGCAGACCATCCCCCTTACATTTTGGAGGACAGGATCGGATGGCAATTGGTTGCACCGGAGGAAAACTGGCAGGCAAGACCGGATATGGAGCCCAATTTTACCCAAAGAGTGCGGGCAGCCATCTGTGCCAGGGCCCGCTTTTGCGAGGATGTGGTGACCGAATGCCAGGCACTTGGCATCCAACAGTACATCCTGCTGGGAGCCGGGCTCGATACCTTTGCCCAACGCAGACCAGAGATTGCCTCCCGCATGCAACTTTATGAAATAGACAAGAAGGAGACACAGGACTGGAAGAAAGGACGTCTCCTGACGCTGGGTTTTGGCCTGCCGGAATGGCTTACCTTTGTTCCGGTCGACTTTGAAAGCGAGTCCTGGTTGGAACAGCTGCAAAAATCGGGATTCGATCCATCACAACCGGCCGTTGTCACCTGTACCGGCGTGACCATGTATTTGTCGAAAGAGGCGGTATCTCACACACTCATGCAATTGGCCCAACTTGCCCCGGATTCAACATTGGTTATGACCTTCATGATTCCGCCCGACAGGATGGAAGCGGCCGACCAGCAAATCCAGCAGGCATCACAAAAAGGGGCCCGATCAGCCGGCACCCCCTTTGTCAGTTTTTATGCTCCTGAAGAGATGCATCGGCTGGCTACAGAGGCAGGGTTCAGAACGATAGCGGTGCTGACCCACCGGGAGATTGCCGACCGCTATTTCAGGGATCGCCAAGACGGATTGCTGCCGGCAAGTGGAGAGGCTTTTCTGGTGGCGGGTACTTGATCCCGGACCTCTCCCCTTTCGACTGCCAAACTACAGCTTATCATTCGGAGTCTTCCCGTGTCTTGTGGCATCGAGGGTAGATCCAATGCCTTTACATGCAATGCAGGTAAGTCTTCACCAGCGCTGCAATTTCTTCGTTTTTGCCGTACAATTTCTCGCTGAGCTGACTGTCCTCATAGGATTTGAGATGCCGGACAAAGCGGTCGATGGTCCCTTTCGGAAAGATGTTCTTGCTTTCATAAAAAGCCCTATCATTCTCCAGATATTCGGCTGAGCTCCAGCATGATTCGGGCAGATGTTTCAACTTTTCTGCCATGGCTTTGTTCTCATCCCTGAAAATGTTGACGCCGACATAGAGTTCCCTGGACTTTTCCAGCGCATCCGGCATCTCCAGTCCCGATTGGGCAGCCATCAGGATACCGGCCATCAGGTGATAGAGGTCGGCCGAACCATCGGCGGCCCTGAATTCCACCGTTTGTTTGCCTGGGATGTAGGGCACGTCGTAGCGTTCATGCGGATTGGCATCCTTGATCATGTGGGTCTTGGCGATCCAGCCCAGCGGTACCCGCACCAAGGCCGACCGGTTGGTATCTCCCCAGCAGATGTTGGTTGGAGCCTCCTGATGCGGCACCAATCGCAGGTAGGAGAGCGGGATGGTATTGCCAAAGGCCGTCAGGGAGGAGGCTTTGTCCAGCAGTCCGACCATGATCTTTCGTGCCGTATCGCTGATATCGTTGTCATCCACCATGCAGTTGACTCCATCCTTTTCCACCATCATGTGAATGTGCAATCCGCTTCCGGCCTTGCCCACGGTAATTTTGGGGGTAAAGCTGATGGTCACGCCATATTTGTGACCCAGCATGCGAAGGATCCACTTCGCAATCATCAGTTGTTCAACGGCTTCTTCCGGATCTACCGGCTGAAATTCGATTTCATGCTGTTCGTAGAAATGGGTATCGGTGGTAAAGTTGCCCACTTCGGAGTGGCCATATTTGATTTTTCCGCCCGTCTGGGCAATTAGGTTCATCGCCTCGGTTCTCAGTTCCTCCCATTTGGAAAAAGGGGTTGAATTGTGGTATCCCTTTTGATCCACGGCAGGATAGTGCTCGTCGATCTCACTGACGATGTAAAACTCAAGCTCACCCATTGCCTTGAAGGTGAAACCTGTAGCCTGCTGAAACGTTGTTTTGGCCTTACGCAGGATGTATTCCGGTGCACTTTCCAGGGGTTTTCCCTCTTTGGTATAAAAAGAGCAGAGCAAATCGAGGGTTGGGACCTTGGCGAAGGGATTGACATAGGCCGTGCGAAAACGAGGGATGACATAAAGATCGCTGGAAGAGGCCTCGATGTAGGAAAAGAGGCTGGAACCATCGACCCTTTCTCCGGTGGCCAGAATGGACTCCAGATAATCCTTGCTCGTGACAACAAAATTGAGTGTCTTCAACTTGCCATCCTCGCCGGCATAGCGGAAGTTGACCATCTCAATGTTGTTCTCCTCGATGTAGCGTATGATGTCGTGGCGGTTGAATTCAGAAGCCGGTTTGCGCAGGTATTTCACCAGTTTATTGGGGTTCAGTACAATTTCAAGTTCTCTCATGGGATGGCCGTTTGATGTTAGCATTTACCCGGCAAGTTCGGCAAGAAACCACCCTTTATCAATGACAATTCTCACCGTTTCAGCGGTCTGCCAAAGGGACCATCCGGTGAAATGTCTCCCTGACAGCCATCCTTATGGCTGAAGGTGGTTCAAGACCCCGGAAATCCTGCCATCCAAACAAAATGATGGGGATTTAGGAGAATGGACTGTCCAAACTTTCCTTAGCTTTGGAAGCCCTTTGAAACCTGGCGATCTGCCTGATTTCGGTGGCAAGGAAAAAGACTGAACGATTTTTCGGTCGGGAAGACGCCCCCCTATTCTGGAAAAAATGAAACAACTGCTGACTCCTTTTTTGATTGTCGTTTTGATGATCGCAACAATGGCCGGACTGGCACAAAAGTCGCTACGACCGGTCGACCTGGTTTATCCCCAACTGGATACGGAAAATTCACGGTGGATCTTCTTCTCCTCGGCATGTCGACCCTTTGGAATGGTCAATCTTTTCCCGGATACGCGCACCAATGGTGACTGGGGAAGTGGCTATCGCTACGAGGTGGATACCCTCAAGGGCTTCAGCCATATCCATGAATGGCAGCTATCCGGTCTGTCCGTCATGCCGGTGGTGGTAACAGAGGCCAACCGATCCACGGTAGTGAACGACCATGCTTCCAAATTTTCCCATGCGAAAGAGCGGGTTCACCCCGGTTACCATGAGGTATTTCTGGATCGATATGCCATCAGGGCCGAGCTGACCGCCACCTCGCGGGTTGGTTTTCACCGCTATCATTTCCCTGAAAAATCCAGTGCAGGAGTGGTCCTCAACATCAATGGGGAATTGGGACCCTGCGTGATCAAGGAGGGTCGGCTACGTAAGACCGGTCCGTCGACCATCGAAGGAAGCCTGGTGGATGGGGTTACCCGACGGCGGCCAAAAGAATGCGTTGTCTGCTTTCACATCGAATTCGACCAACCCATCCTATCCGTTGAGCGGGATGAAAAGAGTGGCAATTACCTTGTCACGACTGCGCTTCCACCGGCAAGGGAATTGCTGATGAAGGTTGCCCTCTCCTATACCACCGAACAAAATGCAGCCTTCAACTTGCAGAAGGAATTGCCATCCTGGGATTTTGATGGCGTCGTCAGAGAGGCATCGGACGAGTGGAATCAAATGCTGTCGCGGATCGCTGTTCGGGGAGGAACGGTGCAACAGCAGCAGCGGTTCTATACCGACCTCTACCATTCCCTGCTTGGTCGCAGAACCATCAGCGATGCCAACGGGGATTATCCCGACAACACGGGGAACCACACCGTGGTGAGACAGATCCCCCTCGATCCCACGGGGAGACCCCTCTTCAATCAGTACAATTTCGATGCTTTCTGGGGAGCGCAATGGACTCTGAATACCTTGTGGTGTCTGGTTTATCCGGAGATCGCGGAGGAATTCGTTCGCTCCATGATGCAATATTACCGTGATGGCGGGTTGATTCCAAGGGGGCCAGCGGGTGGCAACTATACTTTCGTGATGGTGGGAGCGTCCACTACTCCGTTTGTCGTCAGCGCCTTTCAGAAAGGCATCCTGAGGGACCAACCGGAAGAGATCTACCAGGCCCTGAAGAAAAACCACCTGCCGGGAGGAATCATGTCACATGCCGGATATGAACACAAGACGGCCATGGGCGGTGGCCTTACCCATTACATCGAAAAGGGGTATGTCCCGTTCCCACTGCCCGATGGCGATTTCGGCTTTCACCAGGACGGAGCCGGGATGACCCTGGAATATGCCTACCAGGATTGGACGTTGGCACAGATGGCCCTTGCCTTGGGACACCACGAGGACTATGAGCAGTTTCTGCACCGCTCAGCAAACTACCGCAACCTCTTCGACCCGGAGACCGGATGGATCCGTCCACGCGATGTGAACGGCAAGTGGCTGACGCCCTTCGATCCCTATGCGCTCAACCATGGGTTTATTGAGGCCAACAGTGCACAGTCCACCTGGTTTGTTCCACACGATCTACCCGGACTGGCCCGGTTGATGGGAGGCACGGATGCAGCCCTCGCCAAGTTGGAACAATCCTTTGCAGCAGCGCAAAAACTGGGCTTCACCTCCGGAAACTCCCACAGCAAGGAAGAACATCCGGAGTACAGCCGCATCCCCATCAATTATGGCAACGAACCCTCCATCCAGACTGCCTTTGTCTTTCATTTGTTGGGTCATCCCGATCGCACCCAATATTGGTCGCGGGAGGTGGTGAATGCCGCCTTCAGCGGACTCTCGCCCGCCACCGGTTACAATGGGGATGAGGATCAAGGATTGATGGGAACGTTGGCCGTACTTTATAAGATTGGCCTTTTTCAGATGAACGGGGGAACGGAAGCCAATCCCGAATACCAGATCGGCAGTCCGATCTTTGATGAAGTCATCCTGCAACTGCATCCCAACTATTATTCTGGCAAAACCTTTACCATACGGGCCAACCACAACAACGACCACAACAGATTCGTTGGTGCGGCCTATCTCAATGGCAAGTCGCTGAATCGCCAAAGTCTGACACATCAGGAGATCACCAAGGGCGGAGAGCTGAGGCTGGAGATGGTCGGGAAAGCAGAAAAATAAGGTCGCACAAAGCCATGATCCCAAAGGCTGAGCCAGGCCATGTCATCGATTCGATCCAAAACGGTGAAGGTCAAAATCCAGTCGGAACGAGGCCCGATGGCCCTTTTTTGGGCTCCTCTTCATTCGAAGGTTGTGACCGATGTATTTCTTTTGGGCCTGTTCAAGTATGGAGGCATCAAGCGACACATCATGCTTGCGTAGTGGAAATGAGTCGTGTAATGCACTGTTTGCAAACCGATGATTGCTTAACCTATTGGCAGGTGTGATTGATCAGGAATGTTGTGTGCCAAGAATTGGCCTTCGTCCCAACTTTTCATCCACTTGATTTTTCATCAAAGGAACGCACTTTCTCGGTTTTCGACTTTTCCATTGTTTGATTGGCAATCCATCCGTAGATTCCATTCGATATTCACTATTTTTGGTGTTGTCTATCACCGACTTTGGTATCAAAAGGCATCTGATCCCCTAAAGAAACTATTCAATTATGAGTGCAATGATTTATTGGATTGATCATATAGCGAACTGTCGCATTGGGATCACTCCCAGACCACCCGGTTTTGGACAACTGGAAAATGAAGTGATTGAATTTAAGTCGCAGCATGTCAATTTCATTTTGTCACTCCTGGAAGATCATGAAATTGAACAATTTGGCTTGATCAAAGAGGAATTTTTCTGTGAAAAATACAAGATTGGATTTGACAATCTGCCCATTAAAGATCATTTGATTCCCGGCTTTCAAAGGTTTGCAGACAAAATAGATAACCTATCCCTTGAAATGCCTAACCTTGAGAATTTTGTGGTCCACTGCAACCATGGATTGGGTCGTTCGGGATTGTTCGTAGCCGGACTCTTGCTAAAATCAGGAAAGAAGTTGGTGGATGTGCTGAAGATTCTTGAGGTAAATCGTGGGTTTAAATGCCCTACCTCGACTTCCCAATTGAAATTTCTCAAAGCCTATGATGATTTTTTAAATGGACCAACATGACCTGAGGGTTGAAACGAGATTGCAGACAAAAAACAGGACGAATTTGAGGTCCTTGAGCCAAAGAAAAATAGTTTTGAGTCATCCTCATTGCCCATTGGATGTACTAAGGCAATGTTAACTTTGTTCGACGATCCTTTTGGTTCATGCGTGAGGAAAGTTTTATCGAAGGATGATGGATTCAGCATACACCTACCCAATCAACGTATAGATGAGCGGCAATTCCAATCAGTGGAACGTGGAGACACTTGAAAAAATCACACGGAATTCGGATGAATGGTTCCGTTTTGTGAAGTGGCAACAAGAGCGAATTCTTGAACGATTGCAGCGTTACAACAATACCAGACCGTCAAAACTCAACTTTTCGAACATGGGGATTTGACCCCATACCAACGTTACAAGATTACAACAGTCAGCAAATATTTACTGCAAGCGTTGGATCTCATAAAATCCGGTAATTATGGTACCTGCACCCATTGCCGTCAGCAGATACCCGTTCAGAGACTACTTCTGGTGCCGGGTGCCTTGAGGTGTATGGATTGTGAAAAAAAGAAGGCTTAACTTTTTGATGATTCATACGATAGACAAGGTCCTTTCGGGAATGAAGATCATCAATCCATTCTAGAGGAGAGAAGTTATCAAATGGAGTCATGACAAGCCAGGCAGTCCGACGGAAAAGCAACCCAAATTTTTAGGTTAACCTCCACATAAAAAGCGCCTTAGCAATCGATTGCCTAGCCGGTTTTTCGAAAAGGTTTGAATCCTGACTGAATTTTACACCGATCGAGGGGGCGGCGATGGCAATTTGTTCATTCATTTTTCACAGCATCTCACACGAATAAATACCCCAGTGATTCCGAAATAGGCAGGCTGTAAGTCAATTGAAGGGATCGAAAGATTGCTGATCCCATCCGAATTTTATCTGGTGAACGGATATCACGAAGTACGCACCAAGCTCCGAACCATCCCCGGAAAAGAGGAGCAACCCGAACCTCCAGGGTATTCGTTTTTGTTCAATTGTCTTGAAATCTTGGAGTGGTTGACCATTTATTACCTCCGTTAATGTTTGGCGTGAAACGGGAAATGGCTGAAAGTCACTGAACCGTGATCCTGACTAAGGCAAGGAAATTGGAAGCGTTGCTACCTTTTCATTTCCGATTCCCATCCGCATATTGACCCGGGCCGTCCATGTTTTCGAAAGTTTGGACACAAAAAAAGAGGTCGAAAATGACCTCTTGTCCTGTTTGGTGCCCCTGATTGCACATCGTTGCAACCGCTTAGGCGCATTTATTTGTAGATATAATGCTGTATGTTAGGAATATAACAATCATGTAGTAGATGTTTTGCAATTACTCCTTCCAAATTTCTGTGATGATCATTCAAATGTAGAGCATTCAGATGTTATGTTTGAATAACCTCGGATAAATGAGACACAATTGCTATGGACTTCTTATCTCAATAGATTTTCAACTTCTGTTTTTAAGGTTGGGAGGTGTCTTACAAGTATCCCCCAGACAATCTCATTGTCAATCTTGTCATATCCGTGAATTACGCGATTTCGCATACTGATAATCTGCATCTTACCTGAAATATCAAGGGTGGGGTCAAGTTTTCCAATTCTGGACATTGCCTCACCGATTATTTCAAATTCTCTCTCGATAGCTCTCCGAAGCATTTTATCGGATGTGTAACGGTTGAAATCGCGCTTACCTCCAAGATATTCTTCAATTGACGTTATCGATTCTTTGATGTCAAAAAGAAACTTTTTCACCTCAAGATCCATACAGAAGCGTTTTTGTTTGATTGACTGAAGTAATGAAGTAAGGATTGGAAAGGGATTTGTCAGTTACCAAATCAACAGGTCTATTAAAAAGTTTTTCAAATTGATCGGCAAGCTCGAAATAGGAATCAGCATAATCTCCAAAAGCCATTTGATTAAATGAAACCAGTAGATCTATGTCACTTTTTTCATTGAATCTATCTGTACACACCGACCCAAACGCAAACAATGACTTTACATGATATGCCTTGCATAATGCTCCGATCTGTTCCAGATTATCTGATATGACTGTTTGCATTTCAGTGTTTTGTACAAAAATAAGATTATTTGTGTAGAATTTTAGGAGTAGAAGCGACGGCTAAAAGGAGAAGGTAAATTAGGCTAAAATAGGGAAAGTTCCTACCTTTTCATTTCCGATTCCCATCCGCATATTGACCCAGGCCGTCCAGGCTTTCGAAAGTTTGGACACAAAAAAAGAGGCCCGATGGACCTCTTTTTTGGCTCACTTTTATTTGAAGGTTGCAACCGTTATTCAATTTTTATAGGGATGTCATATGAAATATGCCAAAGAGATGGTTTTTGTAGAAGTTGAATTGAATCATTTGCCGGTCGTAGGAATTGCGCTGTTGACTATTTCAAACGTAACATTTTCGAACCATATTTGTCCTTCACCATTCAACAAGGCTCCATACATCAAGTTTTTTGCATGATACGGGACATCCAAAACCAGGTCGTATGGTTTCCAATCATTCGTTCCAGCGATTGACCTATCTGTTTTCCCATCTTTCATATTGTCGAAAGCCAATACTTCCCCTTTCTGACCATCTACTCTAAACCAAAATCCAGCCCAATCAGAAACATCTTTTGTTTTGATTAACCCTGACAGTCGAACTCTTTTTCCAAGGTACTGGGTTGGAAGACTCGAAGATGCCAAAGTTCCGAAAATTGAATTGTCAACGATCTTTTTAACTGATTTAATTGTCATTGCATCCTTGCCATCTTTCCCTGAACCTTTATCGATCCCCATTTGATATTTGTTTTGATGGTTACCCAGCACCCTCCAACCCTTGGCGGGATCAAATGAGCTAAGTGTCAAAAGCATACAAATCAATATTGCGCTTGTCACAAAACTTGTTTTCATTGAATAATAGATTTATGTTTCCTCACACAACTTAATTCTCTGTTTTCGGTCTTACCAACTTCATAGGCCATGGAAAGAGTTTCTTTTCTGATTAGATGCTGGTTAGCTTACGCCTGGAATATAAAAGTATGGCTAATCCGCTGAAAACAATAACGTATTAACAATCAATAACTAAACATTAAGAAGAATTAACTTGCTGCCTGACAATTGCCGGACTTAACAAGCAGCCATTCCGTGTTTTATACCCGTTATGCTTCGGTTGATGTGAATTCAGAAAGTAGTTGATCAATACTTACTTCTATTGAAAGTGCCTGATGCAGGAGATTGCCCGTCGCTGGTTGTTGTTATCCTGAGGGTTTCCTATCATGTCAAAGCAAAAGGATCCATTCATTGCATGGAAAATGACGGGATTTATGGAAAAGTTGCAACCTTTTCGTGAAGACCCTAATTCATGCAAAGACGCATTTGTGCAGGTTGCTCAGAGAGGCCGTAAGCAAGAAAGAGGTCGTTTGGACCTATTCTTGAAGATGCTACCCTGATCGCACAAAGTTGCAACCAAGTGAGCATTTTTGAATGGTTTAGAATATATGTTAATTGATTGCTTGTGAAACTGTAACGAGTAGTTACCCTCACTGAGCCCATAAAAATTCTTGTGACCATTGTTGACGAGATGGTGGGACCTACCACGGTATTCTGTAAATCAATCCTGCTTGTTAAACTCCCATAACGTGTAAAAAAAAAGGGATTTTTTTTACACGTTATCAGGATCTATAAAAAATAAAGCAGTTTCTTTATCCAACCGACTCTACAGGCGAAACTCCATTATCTGAATCAAGATGGAAGGCATCAATTAATAGACTGAACAATCTTGTATTGAGGTAAAAATTGTCCCTACCCAATTTTATCTTCTTGACAAATCGATTTTCCAATTTCGACAAATATGCCGCAGCCGTTGGCCTTGATATGTTAAGATCGGTACACAGGAAGTCGATTTTAGTATAAGGGTGATTAAACAGATTATTAAGTAAGTCCTGCGAATAGATTTTAGGAAACTGACTTCTTATCTCCAATTTATATTCTGCCATGAGCCGTTTTATGCCAGTAATAAGAATTACCGTATCCAACGCAGTCTCTTCTAAGCCTCTAAGCATAAACAGAATCCAAGCCTCCCACTGATTTTCATCCCTGACTGCCTGTAAAAGGCGGTAATACTCACCCTTATTTTTAATAATAAATCGGCTCAAATAGAGTACGGGCAAATCCAGTCATTCTTTATTGACCAGGTATAAAATATTGATAATTCTACCCGTACGTCCATTCCCGTCTGAGAAAGGGTGAATGCTTTCAAACTGATGGTGAATAATTGCCATCTTGATCAGAGGATCTAATTCACTGATGGAATCGTCATTGATGAATTTTTCGAGATTAGTCATTAAACCGATGAGATCATCCGAATTTTGAGGTGGTTGATACACAATCTCACCTGTGCGATCATTCTTTAAGGTAGTTCCAGGAGTCGTTCTGAAGCCTGCAGTGTTGTGTTTAATATTTTGGTAAATCTCGATGTTCGTGTTGTTACTCAATAAGGAATTTTTTCGAACGGCCTCAAACCCCTTCTTAAGAGCGTCAGCATAACTTTGAACCTCTTTTGATGCAGGTGTTGTATAATGTGAAGCAAACAATTCGGCCTTGAACAACTCGTCATGGGAAGTTATGATACTTTCTACCGCTGAACTATCCTTTGCTTCCTGTAATGCCAACGTATTTATAAGAATAGAAGGATTTGGCATTGACCGGACCGCACCTTTTAATTCAGCTAACCTGCGGTGAGATTGCACCAGCTGTTTAAAGACTACTTTGGACTCAACATCTTGCTTTAAAGGCAGTTATGGAATCTTGTACATCATTCTTGTATTACTATTTACGAAATATCTGTAACTTACTCTTTGATTATTACAAAGATATGAGAATTTAGGACGAAAGTAGCAGGAAGAGAAATGGAGTGGTAACAATGCAGTATCAGACTTCATTGATGTATGAAGCTACATGATTGGGAAGCTTATCTTGACGTAAATTGTTATAGGACAAGGAAGCGTTGCAACCTTACCATTTCCGATTCCCATCCGCATATTGACCCAGGCCGCCCAGGTTTTCGAAAGTTTGGACACAAAAAAAGAGGCCCGATGGACCTCTTTTTTGGCTCCTC
>JAJTBP010000437.1 GCA_021286825.1 Marinilabiliales bacterium
TGGTCGTTCTGAAACCCATTCTTCGTGGAATAGGTATGAAACCGCTTTCTTTCCGGATCAAACTTGGAGAGACCGTTGGTGGTGCTGATCCAAAGATAGTGTTCGTTGTCTTCCAGAGCCGCCAGCGTCTGGTTGTTGGCAAGCCCCTGTTTTTCGTTGAAATATTGCAGAATCCCCTTCTCCTTCGAAAAGAGGGCCAGTCCATGTGTTTGGGTAGTCAGCCAGTAACGACCCTTGGAATCCTGCAACATATACCGGGTGTATTCGTCCACGGTCTGGATCTTCTGATCGACCAGGTTGTAAATGATCAGGTCATCGGCTCCGATCCAAAGGTTGTGATCCTTGTCTTCTGCCAGCCAGTTGACCTGTTTGTTGTCGACTAGATTGGTGTAATGAAGGAAGGTACCGCTTTTGGGATCGAACTTATCGATTCCGCGGGAGGTTCCGACCCAAATGTCATTACGGCTGTCGCGGAGAAGGCACCAGATCCGGTTGTCGGAAATGGTGGTGGCATCGGCGCTGTTGTGCCGGAAATGGCTGAAAGTACCCGTCTGACGGTGGAAGATGTCGAGACCCCCCATGTAGGTACCTACCAGAATGTTGTTTTGACCATCATCGATCAATGCCTTGATGCAATTGCTGGAGAGGGAATTGGGGTTGTTCTTCTGGGGCAAAAGGTATCGAAACTGGCCGGTTCTCCTGTTCAGGATGTTGATGCCCCCGTTTTCGGTTCCGATCCACAGCTCACCTGCCGGATCCTGCAGAAAACAATAGATCTCCCCATTGTTCAGGTAATGATTGTCACCCTGCATGGCTTTGAAGCCCTGGATGTTGATCCGTTCCTCCACCAACAGGTTGAGACCCTGCCGGGTACCGATCCAAAGGTTGCCACTGCGATCCCTCGAGACACAAAGCACTGAATTGTTGACCAGACTCTTGGGTTCCCGGTCATCGTGGATGTAGCGGGCAATGGTTTTGGTCTGACTGTCCATCTGGTAGAGCCCGCCGCGCGTTCCGATCCAGATGCGGCCATCGGGGGCTTTCGAGATGGCCCGAACGGTCAGACTTCTGTCATTTTCCGCATCGATGACGATGGGTTTTACGGAGAGTGTGGTGGTGTTCACCATGAACAGTCCGGAAGCATAGGTTCCTATCAGAAACTGGTTCTGCTCAAAAGGCTCGATCACCCATATCTCCTGATTCGAAGCAGCATCATCGAGTCGGATGCGTTCGGCCTTGTTGCTTTGGGGATCATAGAGATAGAGTCCATGACTGGTTCCCAGCCATAGCCTGCCATTGGCTTCCTCCCGTATTGCCCGAAAATAACCGCTAAAATCCGGCAGATTGTCCGGAACGATCCGGGTGATCTCCTGTTCATTGCGGATCCGATAGAGGCGGGTATCGGTCCCCACCCACAAGCTTTTGTCATGGGTTTCCAGCAGGGTACTGACGATCACATCTTTCAGTGCCGATCCCCCGTTATCATAGAAAACATGCCGGAAAGTCTCTTTTTCCCGATCGAACTTGTTGAGCCCGCCTATTTCCGTGCCCACCCAGAGTTGACCCTTGGAATCTTCACAAATGGTACGGACCAGGTTGCCCTTCAGGCTATTCGGATCATCCGGATCACTCTTGAAAAGGGTGAACCGATACCCGTCGAAGCGACAAAGACCCTGGGAAGTGCCCACCCACATCCAGCCCTTCTTGTCCTGATAGACGCAGTGAATCTGATTGTTGGACAATCCCTGCTCTTGAGAGAAGAAGTCGAAGCTGAGGTTGTTGATCAACGGGATTTCGGCCGACAGGGCAAATGGCAGCAAAGCGAGCAGCAGCCAAAGCCATTGGCGCATGCGCAGGAAGCCCTGAAATGGGCAGGACTCAGATTTGAAGCATAAGCGTCGGGCAGCCATCCGAATTCCGTTGTTGGTCAGTGGATGCAAACTTACATTTTTTTGATCAAATGGGGAGAGGCATCCCCACCGGCAGTTTTCCCGATCCGGTCATCCGGTTAAGGCCTCATCTCCCTGATTT
>JAJTBP010000069.1 GCA_021286825.1 Marinilabiliales bacterium
GCGTCGGTTTCCCGTCAAAATCGACCAGATACATGTCATGATCGACGATGTGTTGCATCAGGATGTCAATCAGATGGACCGCTCTTTTGGAAAGATCCTGATCACCCATCAACTCAGCCATCGCACCCATAACGAAGATGTGCCCGATTGCCTCATCACTGCTGGTAGTGGCTTTCCAGTCCCATTCTGTATCCGCTGAGTTTTTCCACCGATCGGGATCGGAAAGATGCTTCATCCAGCCACTACGCTCGAAGGAACGGGAAGGAAATCCCTTCAGTCCATTGATGGAATAGAGACGCTCCATTGCTTCGAGGGATTCACGGCAATTCTGCAAGGCATCGGGCGACTTGGTCACTGCATACCGGAACACCTCTCCCGCCAGATACATGGAGGTCCACAGACCGTCATTGTCAGAATCCGTGAGACGGCCGCTGGCCAGGTCACCTTTGGTCATGTCGTCATAAGAGGAGTTGAATCCATTGCGGATGTGACGCAACCGTTGCTGCTTCTCGTAATATTCTGCTTTCTCGGCCAGTGTCCAGGCTTTGTAAACCAGTTGGGTATATCCTTTGTCGGTAAGGATCAGGACGGCATCTTTTTCCCCTGGTGCAAATCCGATCACCTTGTTGCCAGGGATCCATCTTTCCCCGTTATAAAAATTGTATTTGCCGTCTTCACGCAGTTGAAAGGCTCCTTCAACGGATCCGAACCATATCTTGCCATGGATCTGGGCAACAGACGTAATCACCTGGCAAGGAACCCTTTTGACAAGGTCGCCCTCTTGTTTGCCTGCCACAGGATTGTAACGAATGTAACCTTCCGTAGTCCCGATGAAGATTTGATTTTTATCGGCTGAAAGGTCGAACGAGGTCATGTTCTCGCCTTTAAAGACAACTTTGAGGTTCTTTTGTGCTGGATCCAACAGGCAAAGTTGGTCGCGGCCAAGCAACCAATAGGCTTTCCGTGTGGCATCATAATGGACGGCCAGGATTTTGTCTCCGGGGAAAACACCTTGCCAAAGCACGGCGTTGGCATCTACCAACCGGATCTCCTTGCCATTGTGGACCAAAAAATGAAATTCGGTACCGGCTTCCACACCCGTGGCACTTTCCAGACCGTGTTTGCTAAAAAGCTTTCCTGCCCAGGCATTGCTTAGGACCGCCTTGTCGTCGAGATAGACAAATTGATTGTCGGTCACCAACATGTCTGTCAGTTTCTTCAATCCGATGGGGCGGTAAGAACGATCCTTTTCCAAGGTTCCCGGATAGAGGAATTGACCGCCATAGGGTTTGTAGAGTCCACTGGTTGTCAACACTTTCACATCCAGATTTCGATCCATGCCCACTTTCAATGGCTTCAGTGTGTCGGATTGGAAATAGTACTTGATGGCATACTCCTGCTGATAAGGCACATCCTGGTAGACAGGCTGCTTCTGTTTGACCGATCCTGCAGGAGCAAAGGAACAGATCAGAAACCCTCCGGCAATCGCCAGAAGAAATGAGAACTTTTTCATGGTAGTAGTAGTTAATAAAGAACTTTCGCGCCATAAAACTAGCGAAAATTTCGAAAATTATCGGATCCAACGAAGCAACGGAGCGATCTTAGGTTAACTTTACCTTTTGGTTCAATGGTTGATCTATCAAATTATTATCCAAATTCGCCATGAAAAATTTGCTATTCCTTCCCATTTGTTTGCTGCTGATTTTACCATCCATGGCACAGAACCCCTCTTCGCAGGTTAAGCCGGATTTCGATTCTTATTCGACTCCATCCGGTCCTTTGGTGCTGACATTCATCGGTCACGGAAGTCTGATGATCCAGACCGGACAGAAGATTATTCAGATTGATCCGGTTTCAAGAGAGGCCGATTATACGCAGTTTCCCAAAGCCGATTTGGTGCTGATTACGCATGAGCATGGAGATCATCTGGACCCAAAAGCCCTGGCATTGGTGACCAAACCAACCACTGAGGTGATCCTCAGCAAAAGCTGTGCGGGTAAAGTAAACCAAGGCATCGTGATGAACAATGGGGATCAAAGACAGTTTGGCCAAGTGAGTATTGAGGCATTGCCTGCCTACAACATCATCCATACCAGAAACGGCCAACCCTATCATCCAAAGGGCAACGGGAACGGTTACCTGATTTCTTTCGGCGGGAAAAAGGTCTATGTGGCGGGTGATACGGAGAACATCCCGGAAATGGCCGGACTTCGAAACATCGACATTGCCTTTTTACCGATGAACCTGCCCTACACCATGACTCCTGAGATGGTGGCAGAAGGGGCCAAAAGCTTTCATCCGGCTATTCTTTATCCCTATCATATGGGAGAAACAGATCCCGCCCGGTTGGTAGACCTTTTGAAAGATAGTGGCATTGAGGTTAGAATCCGGAAAATGAAGTAAAACGGTTATTACCCGTACTGTTCATCATTTGGTCAGCATCGCCTGGATGATTTCTGCTGAGTAATTGCTCGATATCTCACGGATAAAGGCAGGAAAATCGATTGCCGCATGGTCATTTGCCTCGTCTGATATGGTTCGGATTACCAAAAAGGGGATTTCATATTCGCGGCAAACCTGTGCCACGGCCGCACCTTCCATTTCGACACACAACACACCGGGAAGTTTTTCCTGCAAGGCTATTCTTTGCTCATCACGCGAGAAAAACTGATCACCACTGGCGATGTCACCCATATGGCAGGTGGGATGTTCCAGTCCGAATGCTTGCAACTGATGGGCGGTGAACAATTCGTGCAGCCGTTGCTCCTCCAGCAAGCGCCTTGAGACTTCAACAGCCAATCGGGTAAGCGAGGCATCCGTTTCCAGGTATGCCTGGCCAAGCAAGGGTATTTCATGCTGGGCTAGCAAGGGTCGTGCATCCATGTCGTGCTGAATCAGACGGGTGGCCACCACGATGTCTCCTATTTTCAGCAGAGGGTCGATTGCTCCGGCTACACCCGTAAACCATAGCTCGGTGATACCAAACTGATGAATCAATGTGGTGACGGTAATGGCAGCAGCTACCTTTCCCCATCTGGAGAATACCACCACCACCTCCCTATCGCCAATCCTGCCTGAAATGTATTTTCTTTTGCCTTCGATCCGTTGACTGGTTTCCGTCATCAAGGCCACTACTCCGTCAATTTCCTCGGGCATGGCCCCCATGATGCCAATTCGTTTTGCACCTTTATCTCTCATCATATGTAACCATTACATTCATTTTTAAAATCGGATCGCCTGAAGCAGCTGGATCTCTGCTTGCCGGGGCTTAAATTCCGACTTGACAAAGGCTAAGATAGCATTTTCAAATCAGGCTTTATCCAGAAAAGTTTCCCTCATTGAAAATCGTCAAACATTTTGGATGATATCCCCGCTGTTATTCGGGAATAGCGTAAATTTGGATCAGGTGGTGTTTCCAACCGGAATCGCTCCGCCCAGACAAAAGATAAACGAAACTACCCTATGAAGAAAAATTTACTGTTGCTGTTTTGGGGCATCTGGATGCTTCATGCGTATGGAAAACAGGAACCGAAAAAGGATTATCCCATCCGTCCTGTCAATTTCACCCAGGTCAAAGTCGATGATGATTTCTGGTCCCGAAGAATCCGTTTGAACCAATCGGTTACCATTCCCATTGCCATCGATCAATGTTACAAAACCGGCAGGGTGGAGAATTTTCGGATTGCCGCAAAATTGGCCAAGGGAAAATTTCAGTCAGAGTACCCGTTTGATGATTCTGATCTTTACAAAATCATCGAAGGAGCGAGTTATTCCCTTCAAACCCACCCTGACCCGCAACTGGAAGCGCGCATGGATACCCTCATCCGGTACATCGCCCTTGCACAGGAACCGGATGGATACCTTTACACCAATCGCACCATCGATTCACTGCATCTCCATCCCTGGGTTGGAAAAAAAAGATGGGAAAAAGACCCCGAGTTGAGTCATGAATTATACAATCTGGGCCATCTTTACGAAGCAGCCTATGCACATTTCCTGGCAACGGGCAAACGATCCCTCCTGGATGTTGCCCTAAAGAGCGCCAACCTGGTAGACCACGACTTTGGCCCTGGAAAATTGACCTATTATCCTGGTCACCAGGTAATTGAAATGGGTTTAGCCAAATTGTACCGGATTACCGGGGAGGTACGTTACCTCAACCTGGCCAGATTCTTTCTGGATTGCCGAAAAAATGGTTCAGAATACAACCAGGCCCATTTGCCGGTCATTGAGCAGACCCAGATTGTCGGACATGCGGTACGGGCCACTTACATGTACGCAGGAATGGCAGATGTCTCGGCATTAACCGGAGAAATCTCCTATCGGCTGGCCATTGACAAGATCTGGTCTGACCTGATCGGCACCAAATTCTATCTGACCGGCGGCATTGGATCGGCAGGCACCAACGAAGGTTTCAGCGATCCCTACAATCTTCCCAACCATACCGCTTACTGCGAAACTTGCGCATCCATCAGTGATGTTTTTTGGAACTACCGGATGTTCCTGCTGGAGGGAGAAGGTAAATATTACGATATTCTGGAAAGAACCTTGTACAATGCCTTGTTGTCCGGCATTTCACTCAGTGCCGATCATTTCTTCTATCCGAACCCTCTCGAATCTCATGGAGAACACAAGCGTAGTGCCTGGTTTGGCTGTGCCTGTTGTCCGAGCAACATCTGTCGATTCATTCCCAGCATACCCGGATACATCTATGCTCAAAAAGGGGATTCGCTCTACGTCAATCTTTTTGTACAGAACAAGGTAACACTAAAAAGCAAGAACGGAACCATCGGATTGGAACAGACCACCGGTTATCCCTGGTCGGGAGAGGTTGTGCTTAAGGTGTCGTCTCTTCCGCAGCCTGGCCTCATGAGTCTATTGGTCCGAATCCCAGGATGGGCCAGGAATGAAGCGGTCCCTTCCCAACTGTATCAATTCAAAGAAGAGGTCAAGGATCGCACGGTTTTGCTTGTCAACGGGAAAAAGTACCCCTATCGCATCAACAAGGGATATGCGGAGGTTAGGCGATCCTGGAGAGCTGGCGACCAATTGGCCATCCACTTCCCCATGCCGGTTCGTGAAATCAAGGCAAATCCCGCTGTCGCGGATGACAGAGGCAAAATTGCCTTGCAGCGGGGACCTGTCGTCTACTGTGCCGAATGGCCGGACAACAAGGAGATCAACATCCGGGAGCTGATTCTTCCGGCTAAGTTGCATTTCAGCAGTGACTTCCATGCAGACCTATTGAATGGCGTGACCGTGATACAGACGGCTCTGCCTTCCGCCGGACCGGATGCGAAACCGGTTCAACTTACAGCAATCCCCTATTATGCCTGGGCCAACAGGGGACAGGGAGAAATGAGCGTTTGGCTCAAACAATCAGATAAATAGACAAAGATGAAACCTTTGATTTTGTTGTGGGCCATTTTGGCCACCCTGGGTGCAGCAGCCCAGAACACTCCCAAAGATTCTGCAAAGACCTCCGGCAGCTATTCACTTAAGAATTGTTTCAACCATTTCGACAAGGACAAGGTAGTACCCATGGCAGCCGGCTATCAATATTGGTTTATTGACAAGGATTTTCTTCCGGATGGCTTAACAGTCAAGATGAGTGTCGTGGCACCTGGAAAGGCTTCACATGCCCCGCACCACCACGCGGGTGATGAAATTTTCTTCGTTTTGGAAGGGGAAGCCCGATTTTATCTCAATGGAGAGACGACTACAGGCGGCCCGCAGACCACCTTTTACTGCCCGGAAAACAGCGAGCACGGCATTAGCAATGCCGGTGACAAGGAGTTGAAGTACCTCGTCATCCGAAAATATCCGAAAGGAGAAAAATAGAGGCCGATTTAGTCCATGTGAAAGACCTCGGTCAGCGGAAGCGAAACCGGGGCGTTGTCGGGATAAACCTCCATCAGATCGGCCATGTAGTCCCACCATTTGCGCACAATGGGATTCGTGGGTAATCGCTCTGTGCCGTTGACCTCCGCAACCTTTTGAAAGGCAAAAAGGATGTGTGTCTCCTCATCCAGGAAGATGGAATAATCCGAGACGCCTGCTTCAGTCAGGGCTTGTGCCAACTCAGGCCAGATCAGGTCATGACGGCGTTTGTATTCCGCTTCATGACCGGGTTTCAGTTTCATCTTAAAAGCGACTCTTTTCATGGAGGGCCGAATGGGGTGTTTTTAAATTACGGCGCTGATTATCAGTAAAATAAAAACGACCATCGCATAGGAGTTGATCAAGATGAAGGCCTTGATGACACGCCTTGGGTCTTCCCCTATGAATAGAAATCTATAGAACTGACTGATAAACAACACATTGAAACCAATCAAAAACCACAAGAGGATGGGTTTCAGGGAAAGTCCAAAGATAGGAAAAGAGAGCAGAAACAGAGAGGTGACGACCCCCCAACCAAATACAATTCTTTTGATCTGGTTGACCGTCATCACGGAGGAGATGGAGGTAAGACCAGCGGCCTCATATTCCTTTCCATAGCGGACCATCAACAGCCAAAAATGGGGAATCTGCCATAAAAATACGAAGCAGAACAGGAACAGGGCTTTGGGATGCAACAACCCCAGGCCGGCTGCAGTCAATCCCATGACCGGCGGAATGCCTCCCACCACGGCACCAGGTACGATTGCCCAAAGGGTCTTGGGTTTCATTGGCGTATATATTGCATTGTATATCAATATATTAATCAAACCCAAAACCATGGGTACTACCCCACTTAGCCATAAAAATCCGGATCCGGATAGGATCATACCCAACGTGAGCCACCAGGCTTCACGCACGGAAATCCTACCTGAAGGGATGGGTCTGGAAGCCGTCCTGCTCATTTTGCCATCGTAGGCTGATTCCTGAATCTGATTTAGAACCGATGCTGCGGAAGAGAGGAGGAAGAGTCCGGTCACAAAACTGATCACTCGGCCATCCGGCTTGATGCCGGAAAAAAAATAGCCTGTGAGTGCAGAGAAGGTCACCATCACGGAA
Source organism: Marinilabiliales bacterium (assembly GCA_021286825.1). Lineage (GTDB taxonomy): Bacteria > Bacteroidota > Bacteroidia > Bacteroidales > Prolixibacteraceae > CAINVV01. Next base: position 6,997 of record JAJTBP010000069.1, read on the forward strand.
AGACGGAACCGCACCAGTTTCATCCAAACACGCAGGTTGGATTCCGAACTATTGCTTGGCGTTTTCACTCTTGAAGAAATCTACGATTGTATTCAGATCAGCCTCGGATATCTTGCCCTTGTAGGGTTGCATCAGCCCTTTCATGTAACCCTTTACCACCTCGGCATTGGGTTCTTCGATGGAACGGCGGATGTAGGCTTCATCGGCAACGATCTCTTTTTCACCGGCATCTGTGACCACGGTCGACTTTCTGCCAAACAATCCTTTGAAGGAGGGTCCGACAATTTTCGAGCCATCCAGGGAATGACAGGTCAGGCAAGTGTTGGATTTGAGCAATGCGAGTCCGGGATGTTCCGGTTGATTCCCCGTTGCTTTCAGGTTGGCCAGCCAACCTTTGAATTCAAGGCTGTCCATCACCACCACTTTGGCGACCATGCCGGAATGGGCAAGTCCGCAATATTCGGAACAGTAAATATCAAAGGTACCTTTCTTGATCGGCCGGAACCAGAGGTAGTTGTTGTAACCAGGAATGACATCCTCCTTCACACGGAAAGCGGGAATGAAGAGACTGTGGTTGACATCAGCCGAGAAGAGATTGAGCTTGACATCCTTTTGATAAGGGACCACCAGCTCCTTGGAGATCTTCCCATTGCCATAATCGAAATCCCAGGTCCACATCCTGCCGATCACCTTGACCTGCATGGCATCGGCCGGAACCTTCCGCATGGGGGCAAATCCGGACCAACCCAGATAAAACATGACGAGAACGATGATGAGCGGAATGACGGTCCAGGCGATTTCAAGCTTGGTATTGCCTGAAAACTGCTGTGGATTTTTGTTTTTCTTTCGCGAATAGTGTACAAGAATGTAGATCATCAGGGCCGTGATACCTACCGTAAAGAAGATGGCGATGGAAAAGATGAAGATGAAAGCCCTGTCGACACCACCTGCCAGATTGGATCCTTGATTAAAAAGTGTTTCCATTGGTTGGTATTTAGCGGAATAGATAATCAATAAAGGTAATGCCAATCACGATGGCAAAGAGGAGAAAGACTCCACCCACCATCACCCGGAGGATGGTCTGTTCAAATTTCAAATGCATGAAATAGGTAAGGACAATGGTCACTTTCACACTGGCAAGCAACAAAGCCAGAGCAACCGTAAATGCACCCACCTGTAATTTGATTGCCAGGACAGAAAGGGTGGTCAACAACAAGAGTATCAGAAGAACTGTCCAATTGGCCCGGTCAGTCGAGACAGCGTGTGTATGATTTTTCATAGGAAATCTGTTTTTGATTCAGTTCAGAAAAAAGAGCGGCAAATGACGCACAGTAAGGCTGCTAGGCTCACCGATCCCCGTTAGGTTATCAAATAAAGCAACGGGAAAATGAAAATCCAGATCAGGTCGACCAAGTGCCAGTACAAGGCACTGTTTTCGTGCATCAGAAAGTGATCGTGCCGAATCTTGCCGGAACCGATTTTGAACATCACCAAGGTTAACAGGATTCCGCCGATGAGCACGTGCACGGCATGTAGTCCCGTCATCATGAAATAGAGTCCGAAGAAAACAATTTCACCATGCGGCAGCGTTTTCATTACATCTGATCCCGGATAGAGGTGCAGGCTGAATTTGTGTCCCCATTCAAAATATTTGTTGACCATAAAAACACCTGCGAGCAAAAGGGTAATGAAAATCAGCCCAATGGCTTTGCCGGATTTTTGCTGTTGGATGGCCGTGAGCGACATGGCGACGGTCATACTGCTGAACAGCAAGGCAACGGTATTGGTAGCACCCACAAAGGCATTCAGTTCAAGTGCTGCATGATGAAAATCGGCAGCATATTTTGTGCGCATGACTGCATAGACGAGGAACAATCCACCGAAGAGAAACAATTCGGTGAAAAGGAACAACCACATCCCCATCTTACCGGTGTCGCTGTCTATCAGATTTTCGTGTGCGTGTGGATTCGTTGACATACTCAAGGATTATTTCGTGGCTGGTTTGTCAAAAAGATAAGGCTCATGCGTGATGACCGGAATCTCGTCGAAATTCTCGTGAGGTGGCGGAGAAGGAACCTGCCATTCCAACGTGACACCGTGCCATGGATTGGCCTCTGCCTTGGGCCCTTTCCTGGCATGATAGACCAGGTTGGAGATCATGCCGGCCAGTCCGGCGATCAGGATGAAGGCACCAATGGTGGAGAGAAATTCGCCTGTTTGGAATTTGGGATCGTAATCAAAATATCTTCTCGGCATCCCTTGAATTCCGATGACGAACAAGGGGAAATAGAGCAGGTTGAATCCCGTGAAGAGAAAACCCCAGGAGATATAGGCCCATTTGAAGTTGTACATGCGACCATAGATCTTCGGGAACCAATAATGAATGCCTGCAAAGAATCCAAAACCCATTCCGCCGAAGATGATGTAGTGGAAATGCGCCACCACGAAGTCGGTGTTGTGCAATTGAATGTTGGTGGCCAGGGAGCCCAGCGCCAATCCGGTAAAACCGCCAATGGTAAAGAGAAAGATGAAGGAGATGGCATAGAGCAGGGGTGGTTTCAGATCGACAGAACCGCCGTACATGGTCGACAGCCAGTTGAATACCTTGATGGCACTGGGAATGGCAACAATGAATGTCAACAGGGAGAAGAACCATCTGGATTCGTAGCTCATACCGGAGGTAAACATATGGTGACCCCAGACGAAATAACCGACCAAGGCAATGGCGAGACTTGAAAAGACGATGGGAACATAGCCAAACACCGGCTTCTGACTAAAGGTCGGGAAGATTTCCGTCACGACTCCCATGGCCGGCAGGATCATGACATAAACTGCCGGATGTGAATAAATCCAGAAGAGATGCTGGTAAAGGACGGGGTCTCCACCCAGTGCCGGGTCGAAGAAACCGATGTGAAACAGCCGTTCGGCCATTACCATCAGCAAGGTAATGCCGATGATGGGCGTTGCCAGAATCTGGATCCAGGCAGTGGCATAAAGCGACCAGGGAAACAGGGGCATCCTGAACCAGGTCATGCCTGGAGCCCTCATCCGGTGTATGGTAACAATGAAGTTAAGGCCGGTAAGAATCGATGAAAATCCCAAAACGAATGCGGCAGTGAGGGCGATGACCACGTTGGACGAAGCCTCAGCACTGTATGGAACATAGAACGTCCAACCGGTATCGGGTGAATGGCCGTTGGCAAATTGTGAGTAAAGTCCCAGGATCGCTCCGAAGATATAGATGTACCAGGAGAAAAGGTTGAGCTTCGGAAAGGCGACATCCCTGGCCCCGATCATGATGGGTAGGAAAATATTGCCAAAAACGGCAGCCAGCCCGGGGATTACAACGATGAAGATCATGATGATCCCATGAATCGTAAACATCCCGTTGTAGGTCTGTGCAGTCATGATGGTTTGGCCGGGTGCCATCTTTTCGATACGCATCAGCAAACCAAGAATGGCAGCAGCGCAGAAAAAGATGGTGATGGCATACAGATAGAGAAGACCGATGCGTTTGTGATCGGATGAAGTCAGCCATGACCACAATCCGGTTTTGTGGTTCAGGTAGTTCAAAGGTTCAGACGATGTGTAGGTCATTCGTTTTTAGCTTTTGTGGATTTATTTCTTGAGAGATAGAGATACAGAACAAAAAAGAGGGTGAGGATGACGACGAAAGTCCCCAGCAAACGCGCAAATTGAAGGGTATAGGTCTTGGATTGCGGATCATAGGCAAAGCAATAATCGAAAATTTTGTTGCTGGTGGGTTGCGGTTGCTCCTTCAAGGCCTCTTTGACGGCCATTTTCAATTCGAGGGGAAGATAGGAGATCCCATACAGATAACGGGTAATCTTTCCTGTCGGACTGAGAATGATGATCGTGGAGGGATGGGCAAAATCTTCGCCTGTAGGCTTAAAACGAAATCCGGCAGCCTCTGTGATTTTCTGAATGGCTGGTAGATTGCCTGTCAGATAGGTCCAGCTACCTCGCTGGCTTTCATTGATTTTGGAGACAAAATTGACTTTCTTCTCCTTGGCCTTTTCCGGGGTATCCTTGGTATTGAAACTGATGGTAATGATGTCATAATCTTTGCCCAGCACCAGATCTGACTTGCCTACCACATCGGAAATTCCATCCAGCAATGGACTGCAAAGTCCCGGACAATCAAAATAGACAAAAGAGAGGATGGTTGGTTTGTTTATCAAACTTCCCAGCGTGAGGGTGTCACCTTTTTCATTGCAAAATTTCAACTCCTTGGGGACGGTCTGACCCAATTTCTCAACGATGCCGATTTCAATCTCTGGCTTTACCAAAGTTTGGGCATGTCCTTCCCAAAAAAACAGCAAAAGCAGGCATACGAATCCCAGGTTTCTCATGATATCTGATTTAGTGGATGGCAGTCCGACACATTCGATTGAGCCTGTATCAGACATTTCGCCATTGTCTACGGAAAAAATATCTCCACGTTTCATTCCGATTCCATTACCTGAAAAAATCATGATCAGTAAGAATGCTCATCAATCGTACAGGAAGAACGGAGCCTTTCCCGGAAGAAAAAGAGACCTGGATCCAAAGGAGGATCCAGGCATCTGGTTTCAGGCTTTTTCGTGATCTGCACCCTCGGCTCCGGTCACTTCAAACAGCCGGTTCTTGGGTGGCAGATAATAAACGCGTGGCTTGGTGCCCAGTTCGGGCATCAAATGGTATCCGCCATTGGTTTTCAACAACTCACTCAGGCGCACGGTCTCTTTGGTGGTCCCATTGGTTACTGCATCCTGATTTTCGTCTCCAAAATAGTAGACCCCATTCGGGCAGGATGAGACGCAGTAAGGCAGTTTGCCTTCCCTCAGTCGGTCAGCACTAAAGAGGCATTTGGATACTGTTCCCTTTTTCTGTGGGACATTCAATTCCACGTTGTATTCCTTGCCTTTGTCAGCTTCAGCCATCATCGGCTCTTCCCAGTGGAACATCCTGGCTGAATAGGGGCATGCGGCCACACAGAAACGACAACCGATGCATCTTTCATTGTCGATCAAAACGATGCCATCCTGTCTCTTGAAGGTTGCGTCTACCGGACATACGGCCACACAGGGCGGATTGTCGCAGTGTTGACAGGGTTTGGGCATATAGTAGGGGGCTGTGTTTTCCGACTCCTGCATCAACAGGGTATTGATGTGGTACTCATAGGGACGCAGATGATGTGCCCCCTGACAAGCCTGGATGCACTTGCGTGCGTTCCGGCATTTGGCCAGATCGATGACCATGACCCATCGTTTTCCGGCAAGGCCTTCCCTGCCCTGTTTCTGCAAACGGGTGAGATCGACCTGTAGATCGCGGATTTGACTACGGGGTACTTCCACCAGTTTGTTGTCGGCTGTCAACACCTTCACCATGTCGTGATTGGGTTTTGACTCCTCATAACTGTATCCGGCATAGATGGCTGCACCCCCAGCGGCAGTTGCTGCTCCGATCAGTCCAAAACGCTTAAAAAAGGATCTTCTCGTGTCTGCAGCCTTTCCGTTTGAAACATTATCTTCTTTCATCAAAAATTATGTTTGTGGTTATGTTTAACAATTTCATGGGATAACGATGACCAACCACTGAGTCAGACAACAGGTCCTCTGGATTCGATTTTGGACAGGGCGCGCTTAGCATCCTGATTCATAGGAACCTGAACCCCGTCGATGATCAGACCCGCTGATGCGGCTGTCCGATGATGACGCGGTGCCCGTCCAATGATCCATCCGTTTTTGGCATGTTGCTTTTTGAGACCTGATCTTATGGTCAGTTCGGTTTCCCAATTAGGTTAAAACTACAAATAATATTTTTTGTTTGCACTACAATTAATGGTTTCATGCAATTTTTATCTTCTCCGTCAAGGCCGAATAATTTCAAATTTTTCGAAATGAACCATTTAGAGGATGGCCACCGCAAACAAATAATTGTATTGAATTCAATTTTTGATTGATCTATCCTGTGGCGACTCATTCAATGGATTTCCCTTGCAATGGTGGAATTGATTATATTTGTTGAAGGCCATGCGGAGCCTTCGAGACTCCGTCGATCCAAACCAAACGCAAACATCCCCCATCGATCCGCCATGAAAAAAGTCTTACCATTCCTCCTCGCCGTATTAACGATCTGCTCTGCAAAGGGTCAGAAACCGGCTGAGCTATTCCAGCCAAAAGATCTGATAACCACCGGTGTGTATTACTATCCGGAACATTGGGATTCGGTCCAGTGGGATCGGGATCTCAAACAAATGGCAGAGATGGGGTTCGAGTTTACCCATTATGCCGAATTTGCCTGGGCCCAGTTGGAGCCGGAGGAGGGAAAATATGATTTCGCCTGGCTCGACAAAGCGGTGGCACTTGCAGCAAAGCACCACTTGAAGGTGATCCTATGCACTTCGACTTGCACCCCTCCTGTCTGGTTATCGCGTAAACATCCCGAGATTCTTTGCCTGAATGAGGATGGGACAAGAATGGATCATGGTTCCAGGCAACATGCCTCCTTTTCCAGTTCGGTATACAGAATGTACGCCTTGAAGATGATTGCGGAATTGGCCAAACATTATGGACAGGACGACCGCATCATGGGCTGGCAGATTGACAATGAACCCAGGACCTTTTTTGATTACAATCCGGATGCGCAACAACGGTTTCGCAACTGGCTAAAAAACAAATACCAGCACATTGATGTATTGAACAAAGTTTGGGGAGCCTCTTTCTGGAGCCAATTATACAATGATTTTTCCCAGATCAACATTC
>JAJTBP010000070.1 GCA_021286825.1 Marinilabiliales bacterium
CAAGAGAAAATTGATCCCTGCACGGTACGAGTTGAGAAGACAGTCGCTGCTTCCCGAGAGATTTGCCGTGGTCGGAGTTTCCCGAACCGAGCTGTCTGACAATGCTTTCCGCGATAAGATGCGGGAGTTCCTCCCCTCTGGAACCGACCAGCAAGCAGATGTCGCACAGTTTCTTTCGCAACTCTTCTACTTCGCCATGGATCCAGCCCTGGCAACCTCCTACGGAATGTTGAAAAGCCGTTTGGAGGATCTGAGCAGGGAGCTGCAAATCCCGCCCAATTTTCTCTTCTATCTTTCCACACCCCCTTCGCTCTACCGGGTCATTCCCAAATATCTTGCGGCAACAGGGTTGCATCGCCATCCGGATGGATTCAGACGCGTGATCATCGAAAAACCCTTTGGAACCGATCTGCAGAGCGCCCGGGAGTTGAATGCTTCGTTGTTGTCCGACTATGCAGAAGAGCAATTGTACAGGATTGACCATTATCTGGGAAAAGAGACGGTCCAAAACATGTTGGTGACCCGTTTTTCCAATGGCATTTTCGAACCGGTCTGGAACCACAATTTCATTGAAAGGGTGGAGATTACCGCTGCCGAAACACTGGGTGTGGAGGAGAGGGGTGGTTATTACGACGGATCCGGTGCACTGCGCGACATGGTTCAGAATCACCTGATGCAGCTGCTGGCTTTCGTTGCCATGGAACCTCCTGTTGTCATTGAAGCCAATGCCATCCGGAATGAGATGCTCAAGGTCTTCCAGTCGCTCAGACCCTTCCGTCGGGAAGAGATGGCCGAGCATGTGAAACGCGGACAATATACCTCCTCCGTGATTGCCGGGGAGACGGTCGCAGGATATCGGGATGAACCGGGCGTACAGCCGCAATCCCGGACAGAAACCTTCGTGGCCATGCGCCTTTTCATCGACAACTTCCGATGGGCGGGTGTTCCATTTTATATCCGTACCGGAAAGAAACTGCCGGCACGGGTCACCGAGGTGGTCATCTATTTCAAGACCACACCACACCATCTCTTTGCCTATCAACCGGAAGGTGAATGCATCAACAACCAGCTTGTGATGCGGATTCAACCCGATGAGGGCATTCTCCTGAAGATGGGCATGAAGGTACCGGGGGCTGGATTCCGGGTGAGGCAGATGAACATGGATTTCCATTACAGCGAACTGGCAGACCCTTATCTCCCGTCGGCATACAGCAGGCTGTTGCTCGACTGTATGCTGGGAGATGCTACCCTCTATACCCGAAGCGATGCCGTCGAAAAAGCCTGGGAATTCGTGCAGCCGATCCTGGATGCCTGGAAGGAGGCGACCGATTTGCCGGTTTTGGGCTATCCAACCGGTACCTGGGGACCCGAATCTGCTGGTCACCTCGTGAAGGAGGGCGATTGGCGGAAGCCCTGCAAAAACCTTGCCCACGATGGCGAGTATTGCGAACTTTAATTTGCATCTGACCCATGTTGCAGAAAGGAACCCAGCCATGAACGGTAACGTACGGATCTTTCCCGATCCCTGGCATCTGGCCGACCAATTGGCCGATGAACTGATCCTCCGCATCCGTGGAAGGCAAGATCGACGTTTTGATCTGGCCCTGTCCGGGGGAACCACTCCCCTCCTGCTTTTCGACCGGTTGGCAGAAAAGTATCCGGATGCTGCCACCTGGCAACGGGTTCACTTTTGGTGGGCCGACGAACGCATGGTGCCTGCAGAGGATCCGGAAAGCAACTTTGGACAAGCCTATGAACGTCTCTTTTCCAGGATCGGCCTACCGGAAACCCAGCTGCACCCGATCCGCGGTGAGCGGGAACCTTTGGCGGAGGTCCGAAGATATGCCGCAGAGATGGAAACCCATCTTACCGTTCAGGAGGGATGGCCCCTCTTCGACCTGATCCTGCTTGGGATGGGGGAAGATGGACACACCGCGTCGCTTTTCCCCGGCAGGGAATTCCACACGAAAGCATGGTGTGAAGCGGTTGCCCATCCCGTGACCGGTCAGAAACGGATCACCCTCACGGCACCACTGATCAACCGGGCCAGGACGGTCTGCTTTGTCGTGACCGGAGAGGGAAAGTCCGCCTTGATCTCCGATCTGTCGGCAGACAAAGCAGGGAGCTCCTTGTTGCCCGTCTCCGCCATCCAACCCCTTTCCCACGACCTGCACTGGTACCTGGACCGGGCTGCCGCCGGGCGACTTGCCTGAGGAGACATGCGCTAGCCTACAGCACCTTTGCTTTTGACCGATCCGGGAGGAGCAATGTTTCCGAATTAACCTTACTTTTGCCCCTTCGTTGGAACCCATCAGGCGTTCAGCCGTTTGAAAGAATAGAATCGCAGCATATGCCCAAGCACAAAAAAGCAGGTCACTTGATCATGGTAGCCGTTACCTTGATTTTCGGTATCAACATACCGTTGTCAAAAGCGCTGCTGCCCGAGTACATATCCCCGGAGGGGCTTACCTTGTCGCGGATTCTCTTTGCCACACTTGTCTTTTGGATCGTCTCATTTTTCTCGGAAAGGGAGAAGGCATCGTGGAAGGATCATCGCTTTTTTCTTGCCGGATCGCTGTGCGGCGTTGCCTTCAACCAGGGATTGTTTATCCTTGGCCTGAACATGACCTCACCCATTGACGCCTCCATCATCATCACCAGCGGACCCCTGTTTGCCATGGTCTTTGCTGCCTTCCTCCTGAAAGAACCGATCTCTTTCCTGAAAGTGACCGGGGTGTTGGTGGGAGCCACCGGAGCCATCCTGCTGGTTTACACGGCACACCATTCGGGCACCATCCGAGAGAGCAGCCTCGCCGGCAATTTGATGATCTTTGGCAGTGCAGCCATCTATGCCTTTTACCTGGTCTTTACCAAGCCCCTCACCCAACGCTATTCGCCCATCACCCTGATGAAATGGATGTTTCTCTATGCCAGTTTGCTGGTTACCCCATTCCTGTACAAACATCTGTTCACGGCGAAACTTTTCCTGCATCCCGAAGAATCCGGGATCGCCTTGATGGAGATGGGCTATACGCTGATTTTCGCAACCGTCATCGCCTATTTGCTGATTCCGCTTGCACAACAGCGAATCAGGCCTACCACCATCAGCATGTACAACAACTTTCAACCGTTGGTCGCCTCTTTCGTCGCCATCTCGGTCGGCATGGATCATTTTTCCGGGATCAAATTGCTGTCGGCCCTGCTGATCTTCATCGGTGTTTACCTGGTCACACGCAGCAAAGCCAGGCCGGAATGGGCAAATGAGGCAGACCTTACGGATCGGCAACCAGCAGAAAACAGGTTGAACGAAGTCCCTGTCAGGGTTGAATGTACGGATTCCATGGCAGGTACCCGGACCCCTCAGGCAGATTAAAAAGCTATTTTGGGGATCGGTGGGCCTCCTTTTTTAGGGTTTGGCAACCTTTTGGTTTTAAATCAACGAGAAATACCCTCTATTTTCTTTGGTTTGTAAATTATATTACTACTTTTGTCACAAAGCAAAAGACAATCGAAATGATTTCCGGCAATGCCCTTTATTTTTGGTTTTATTATCCCGTCCTTCCAGTGGAGATCGGAAAGTAAGGCATTGTTTGAAACGAAACGATAATATACAGAAAGGTCTCCACGAGGAGGCCTTTTTTTTTGAGATGAACCTTTGATGAAACAATATTCCGTAATCAGGGTTAAACCAAAGGATCGTGGATGCGGCCTCTCCCGATAGATGCCGGCAATTCATCGTCCGACAAATAAAAGTTATGAAACTGACCGTTATTGGATTGGGATTGATTGGAGGATCGATGGCCATCGACCTGAGGAAGAGTCGGTTCGCCACCGAGATCATCGGTGTCGACAACTGTCCGGAACATGCGGCCGAAGCCCTTCGACTGGGCATTGTAGACCGTCTCACCGACTTTGAAACCGGGGTGAAGATGGCCGATATGGTTTTGCTGGCATTGCCCGTTGATCAGATTGTCGGATTGTTGCCGACGGTTTTGGATCTGATCGATCCTGCTGCCACCGTAACGGATGTTGGTTCAGCCAAAAGGGAGATCGTGGCTGTCGTGGCCGGTCATCCCCGGAGGGGCAATTATGTGGCATCCCATCCGATGGCAGGAACCGAGAACAGCGGACCGTCGGCTGCACTGGCACAACTCTTTGCGGGTAAGCTGACGATCCTGTGCGATCAGGAGCATTCCAGGCCGCAACATCTGGCATTGGTCGAGAAGATGTACCAGACACTGGGCATGTCGACAGCCTACATGAGCAGTGATGAGCAGGATCACACCACGGCCTTCGTCTCCCATCTGCCACACGTGGCTGCTTTTGCACTCGCCAATGCCGTCCTGGCCAAAGAAGATGGAAGCATCATCTTCGACCTGGCCTCCGGCGGATTCCAATCGACTGTCAGGCTTGCCAAAAGTTCGCCCGAGATGTGGTCACCCATCTTTCACATGAACAAGGATTATGTAGCCGAGGCGGTCACCGCCTATATCCATCACCTGAAGCAGTTCCGGGATGCCATCCGGGAAGGGGAGATGGAGCGGGTGAGCGAACTGATCAGAGAAGCCAATAAGATCAGGCCGGTATTGAATGGAGAGAGTACCTCCATGACCAAAAACGAAGAAATCGTTGTGAAATTATACACCAAAAAATAAGCAATTCTTATGGTAGCAGATTTGAAAGTAATGCCCATCAGTCATTGGTTGCCTAAAATAGACAATCCATTGCTGATCAGTGGACCCTGTAGCCTTGAATCGGAAGAGCAGGCGATGGCCACCGCCCGTGAACTAGCCAAGGACAAACGTGTATTCGTTTACCGTGGCGGTATATGGAAACCCCGTACACGTCCGGGAATGTTCGAAGGGGTTGGCTCCATCGGACTGGAATGGCTGAAGCTGGTCAAGCAGGAGACTGGCTTGATGACCGGTACTGAAGTTGCCAACGCTCAGCATGTGGAGGAATGTCTGAAGGCCGGAGTGGATGTGATGTGGATCGGTGCCCGTTCTACAGCCTCCCCCTTTGTGGTACAGGAGATTGCCGATGTTTTGAAGGGAACCGATCAGGTCATCATGGTCAAAAATCCGGTGAACCCGGATGTACAGCTCTGGGTGGGTGCCCTGGAACGATTGAACCAAGCTGGTTTAAAGAACCTGGTGGCGATCCACCGTGGTTTTACTCCCTTCAGTGAAACGAAATACCGCAACTATCCCAACTGGAAGACGGTGATCGAACTGAAGCGGATCTTGCCCAACCTGCCCATTATCTGTGATCCGAGTCACATCGCCGGCAAAAGGGAGTACCTGTTCGAAATCTCACAAAAAGCATTCGACATCGGTTTGGATGGTCTGATGCTGGAGTCCCACATTGATCCATCCTGTGCCCTAAGCGATAAGGAGCAGCAGGTAACGCCTTCCGATCTGGGCAAGATCCTGGATAAGCTGGTGATCCGCTATGCCAGTTCCGATGACCCACAGTTTGAAAACAAGCTGGAGATGCTACGTGGCAGGATTGATTCCATCGACCACGAAATCCTGGAGATCCTGGCCCAGCGCAATGGAATCGTACGCCAAATTGGTGAATACAAGCGGGACAACAAGGTGACGGCACTGCAGATCAACCGATGGGCGCAGATCATGGAGGACCGGGCTAAACTTGGTGAAAAGCTGAGTTTGGATGATGCCTATGTGAAGGCCATTTTTCAGTTGATCCATGAGGATTCGGTCAGACAGCAGTCTGAAATCATGGACAAAGAGTAAGGATTGGGTGAGGTTGGCAATCAGGAGGCTACTCCTGTTGCCAGTTTCGCTGTCGCCTTGCCAAAGGATTGGTGGATTCTGGCAAAAGGAAACTCTTCCTTGGCGATGTATACGAACATCACGGCCAATTTTCGCTCATTGCCGGCCAAGGCTGCATACAATTCCGTTTTGTGGAGGCGGTAGGATTCCCGCATCAATCGTTTGATCCGGTTGCGGTCGACCGCATGCTTGAAAATCCTTTTGGGTACTGCAAAACCAGCTTGTGCCGGGTAATCTGTTCCGAGCTCGCTTTCCAATTTCCATATCACCTTTACCGGATAAGCCAAAAAGCTATTGCCGGAGAGAAAAAGTCCCTCCATGATCTTTTGGCTACACAACTTCTCTTCTTTGCGAAAAGTCTGAGAGGTTAAGGGGGTCAACTTCCTATTTGTGGTTTTTGTTGTATTCCGTGATGTATTTATCCAAAGCGGAAGTCATGGACGGAGTTTCCGGGAGCGGAGCTTCAATATCTACCTTCAATTCTGCATCCCGGACAGCCTTGGCAGTGGCGTGTCCAAAGGCGGCAATCTTGGTCTCGTTCTGTTTGAAATCGGGGAAATTGCTGAACAGGGATTTGATGTCGCTCGGACTGAAGAATACCAGCACATCATAGTTTACATCCTTCAGGTCGGACAGATCGCTGCACACAGTACGGTACATAACTGCCTGTTTGAAGGTAAATCCCATGGTGTTCATCTTTTCCGGCACTTCATCCTTGTGGATATCGGAAAGGGGAACCAGGAATTTCTCTTCCTTGTGCTTGACCATCACCTCCAGCAAATCGGTGAGTTTGCCGGCACCAAAGAAAATCTTGCGCTTCCGGTATACCGTATATTTCTGGAGGTAATGGGCCGTAGCTTCCGAGATGCAGAAATATTTCATCGTGTCCGGAATGGTTACCCTCATCTCCTGCGAAAGTCTGAAGAAATGATCGATGGCCGAACGGCTGTTGAAGACCACGGCTGAGAAATCGAGAATATTGATCCTGTCCTTTCTGAAATCCTTTGCCTGCACACCTTCTACGTGTATAAAAGGACGAAAATCGATCTTCAGATTGTACTTGGCAGCCAAATCGTTGTAGGGCGAATTGGGAAAATTCGGCTCAGGCTGAGTAACTAGTATCTTCTTGATTTTCAACTCTTTATGATTTAAAAATTTTACACTTCCCTATTTCCTACGCTCCGGTAGCCAATTTAATCACCAATAAAATTGGTAGAATTTCAAGGGCACAAAGGTACAAAATCAAATAGAAAATTGAAATACCTACTCTGACAGCAAAATAGATACTTCGAATCAGTGACAAAAGGTAGAAAATCAAGATGAGGGAGGGAACGATAAAAAGGGAGACCATTCCGAATCCCGGCACCAGGGCATGAACGGTTGCCACGGGTAGTAAAATCAATCCCAACACGTTGTGGTACAGCATCATGTTGAACACCAATTCACCTGTAGAATCCTTTTGTGAGAAGATGGAACCCAGCAGTTTGTATAGGAAGATCTTCACCATGAAGTAGCCGTTGATCACGACAAAAACGATGAAGTAGAATTCGAGTCCGGCAAAATCAGGAGTAGCCATGCCATTGTCTCTGGCGATGAGGTAACTGGCAAAAGGCAGGAAGAGATAAAAGACCAGATTTAGCCTGAACATACCAAAATTGTTGGCATATCCCCTTTCCCTGTATAGTCTGGAGGCGGCTCCGTAGTTGAAGACGCTCTGAAAAACCTGCACCATGTATTTTGAAAATCCAAAGCGAAGGGAGGCGAAAACCGTCCAACCCACCAATACGAGGAAAAAGGTCCAGTCCTGGCTGGTGGTTTTCATGGGTTTGCCCTCGAATCCATAGGGTTTATCGGAAGAGACGGTCACCACTTTTTGTGTGGCCAGTGAGTCGACTGGCACCGGTGTAAGGCTCCAAAGGTTGAGGGTATCTCCTTCGGTTTTGTAAATGCCCGGGTTTCCGGTATAGATGTTGAGGGTTTGTTCACTCTCTTCGGTCGCTTGCCGTGATTCCTGCCCTCCGTGCCGGAAATTGCGCTCCTGGTTCCCTTTTTTAAGAACTACCGCTTTGGAAGTGACGCTTTCCTGGTGTCTCTTTTCTGCAGGATAGGCGGTGTTCACCGCTTCTTTTCGGGGTTGGCTTTTCCCGGAGATCTGTTGGTGGTAACGCTCAGCGGCTTTCAGGATGGACTCTTCATCTGCCGACAATTTGCTTTTGACCGGTGCAGGCTTCTCGCTCCTGCTCTCCTTTTGTGTCTCCTTTTTGGCCCCTTTCTGCACATTGGCCGTGACACCTTTCCTGGAAGGCTGGGAAGTTTTGGTATTCCCGACAGGCATAAAAAAATAAGGAGAGGCAGACATTCGGTGCGATTTTTTTTATCGCGGCAAAGATAGCAAAAAGAGAAACAACCCTTAATATCCGGATCTCCTGAAAAGAGATCAGCCTATTGATTATCTTTGCCTCATGGAAAATCTCTCCCGCGACAGGATCTATTTTGCCCCCTTGCAAGAATCGACCGATTTCATTTACAGAAGGGCCCATGCCCGGCATATCGGTGGCATAGACAAGTATTTTGCCCCTTACATCGTTCTTCAGCGAGAGGGCAACCTGAAGAAGTCGCACATGCGGGATGTCTCCCCCGACCATTGTTCCGGATACAGACTCGTTCCACAACTTCTGGCGGGTACTGTTTCCGATTTTCAACAGCTTGCAATGTTTCTGGAACAGGAAGGTTATGAGGAGATCAACTGGAATTTGGGATGCCCCTATCCGATGGTGACCGGCAAAGGACAAGGAGCAGGGCTCCTGCCCCATCCCGACAAAATCAGGGCCATTTTGGATTCCGCCCTGCCAGGCATGAAGGGTCGTCTGTCGGTCAAGTTGCGATCAGGGCTGGAAGAGCCCGACGAGTTGGCAGAGGTGCTGAAGGTGCTGAACGATTTCCCCTTGGCGGAAGTCATCCTTCATCCCCGGCTGGCAAGCCAGCTCTACAAAGGGTTGGCCGATCGCAATCTGTTCGTTCAGGCTGCTGCCCTGTGCCGTCATCCCCTGGTATACAATGGAGACATCCTCACGCAAGAGGAGTTTCAGGAGGCGCAACAGCAGTTACCTGGGACTTCCGACTGGATGATTGGTCGCGGGATGTTGAAAAATGTCTTCCTGGCGAACCAAATAAAGGGCCAACCGATCCCCGGTAGGGAAGAAATCAGGAGAAGATTGGAAATTTTTCACCGGGAAGTCTATTCCGATTATGCTTCCATCCTGAGTGGACCCAGCCATATTCTCACCCGGATGACCAAATTTTGGGAGTTTTTCAGCCATCACTTTCCGGATCAGCACAAATCGTTCAAAAGGGTCAAGAAGGCCACATCACTGGCCAAATATGAAATTGCCGTCCGGGAGAACCTGGACCGGCTGACCCAGGATTGGTGAACCCATCCCAAGCGGTCAGTGGGCAAGCAGCCAGTTCTCGGCTGCTTCCATTTCCACTTCGAGTGGGACGGCGAGCGTCACGGCATTTTCCATCTCATCCTTGACGATTTTCCGAACCTTCTCTTCCTCTGGTTTTGACAGATCGAAGTCCAATTCGTCGTGTACCTGTAAAACCATCCTGGAGGCGATCCCCTCTTTTTCAAAACGTTGCTGGATTCGGATCATGGCCACCTTGATGATGTCGGCGGCCGATCCCTGAATCGGGGCATTGATGGCATTCCGTTCTGCGAATCCCCTGACGGCTGCATTGGCCGAGTTGATGTCGCTCAGGTAGCGCCGTCTCCCCATAATGGTCTCCACATATCCCTGTTTTCTGGCGAGCAGGATCTGTTCGTCCATGAATTGTTTGACCCTTGGAAAATTGGTGAAGTAATCATCGATCAACTGTTTTGCCTCATTTCTGGGGATGTTGAGCCGTTGGGCCAATCCGAAGGCCGAAATGCCATAGATGATGCCGAAGTTGGCAGTCTTGGCTTTTCTGCGCATATCCGAAGTCACCTCCGAAAGTGAAACGCCGTAGATTTTGGCTGCTGTGGCAGCGTGGATGTCCTCCCCGTTTGAAAAGGCTTCCTGCATCACTGCATCGCCGGAGAGAGCGGCCATGATACGCAATTCGATCTGGGAATAGTCGGCCGCCAGGAACAGATGGTGTTCATCGCTGGGCACGAAGGCTTTGCGGATTTCCCTCCCATTCTCGTCCCGGATCGGGATGTTCTGGAGATTGGGATTGTTGGAACTCAGACGGCCTGTCACTGCCACTGTCTGATTGTAGGAGGTGTGGATTTTGCCTGTCTTCCGGTTGATCATCCTGGGCAAGGCTTCGACATAGGTGGAGAGCAATTTTTTCAACCCGCGGTGTTCTAGAACCTTGCCGATGATTGGATGTTTGTCCTGGATCTGCGTCAGCACCTCTTCGTTGGTTGAATACTGTTTTGTCTTGGTCTTTTTGGCGGAACTGTCGGGCAAAAGCTTGTCGAAAAGGATGTGCCCCAGTTGTTTCGGGGAGGAGATGTTGAACGGTTCACCGGCCAGACCGATGATCTCCTCTTCCAAAGCGATGATTTGTTCCCTCAATACAACGGCATATTGTTCAAGCGCCTGGACGTCGATCCTCGTCCCGGTCAGTTCCATTCCGATCAACACCTTGAGCAGGGGCATCTCCACCTCTTCGAAGAGGCGCGTTACACCCGCCTTTGCCATTTCAGAGACCAGGAAAGGTTTCAACTGCAGGGTGATGTCGGCATCCTCACAGGCATACTCTTTCACTGCCTCCTTGTCGACGTTACGCATGGTGGTTTGAAATTTCCCTTTCCCAATCAGTTCGGAAGTCTCGATCTTTTTGTAACCCAGGTAGTGCTCGCTCAGAAAATCAAGGTTGTGTCGCAGATCCGGCTGTATCAGGTAGTGGGCCACCATGGTGTCGAATACCGGACCCCCCAGCTTCACCCCATAGCCTGAAAGGACCAGGGCATCGAACTTGATGTTTTGTCCCACTTTGGTGATGTTTTCGTCCGCAAAAAGCGGAAGAAAATCGGCCACGATTTCAGCCGCCTTTTTCTGGTCGGCAGGAACCGGAATGTAATAAGCTTCCCCTTTGGCAAAGCTGACCGAAAGGCCAACCAACTGATCGGAAAGGGGATCGAGCCCTGTCGTCTCTGTGTCAAAGCAGAACTCCTTTTGCTGGGAGAGTTTTGCCAGGAGACTTTTGCGCTGTTCGTCCTCCTCGACCAGATGGTAAGTGTGCTCATAGGTCAGGATGTGTTGCAACGTCGAAGGGGAGGGTTCGGGTGCCTGTTCGGCAAAATCGAACAGGGATCCCTGCTGGGAGGGAGCGGGTTTTGCCACCGGTTGTTCGCTTTTGGGCAGACGGGATAGCATCGTCCTGAATTCCAGCTCCGAAAAGAGTTCTGTCAGCATCTCCAGATTTGGCTCTTTCCGCACCAATTCATCCGGTGTCAGCTCCAGTGGCACCGTGGTCACGATCTCCGCAAGCTTTCGGGAGAGCCGGACCAGCTCCTCATTGGCGATGAGGCTCTCCTTTTGTTTGCCCTTCAACTCCTCAACGGAAGCATAAATGCCATCAATGTCACCATATTGTGCGATGAGTTGGGATGCCCCTTTCGGTCCGATTCCCGGACAGCCGGGAATGTTGTCGGAGGAATCCCCCATGATACCCAAGAGGTCGATAACCTGTTCGGGTCGGCTAATCTGAAAATTTTCACATACCTGTGCCGGTCCCCAGATCTCCATTTCGTTGCCCATGCGTTTGGGTTTGTACATGAAGATGTTGGGGGAGACCAATTGGGCATAATCCTTATCGGGCGTCACCATGTAAACTTGAAAATCGGCCCTTTCGGCACTCTTGGCCATGGTACCGATCACATCATCCGCTTCAAATCCGGTACATTCGAGCACAGGAATCCTGTATGCCTCCAACATTTTGCGGATGTAGGGAACCGCTATGCGGATTCCTTCCGGCATCGCTTCCCGGGTGGCTTTGTAGGGTTCGTACATCAGATGCCGGAAGGTGGGACCGTGCAGGTCATAACCAACGGCCAGGTGGGTCGGTTGTTCAATTTTGAGGATTTGTTCGAGGGTGTTGACAAAACCCAATACGGCAGAGGTATTGATCCCTTTGGAGTTGATTCGCGGATTGCTGATAAAGGCGAAATAGGAGCGATAGATCAGCGCGTAGGCATCGATCAGGAAAAGTTTTTTCATGAGCCAAAATTATTCACCCAAAGCTACAAATGAATTGGCGATGTTGGGTTGGAGGTGTAGAAATATCCGTTTGACACTTTTACGGAACTACCGTGAGATTGTTTAGTGACCAATGGCTACCGGCAGCGATCCCCGGAAAGGGTAAAATGGAAAAGCCATCCCTTTGCGGAGATGGCTTTTCCATGAATATTTGCCTTCATTTAGTTGTGGCACTGACAGCTCTCCACACATTTCAGGATGCCGCTCAGACCGGAGTGTTTCAGAAAATAATAGGTGTTTTTGCCTTCGCGTGAAGAAGCAAGTACTCCTTTTGATTTCAGAATGCCTAAATGGTGGGATGTAGCAGACTGTTCGATCCCCAGTCGCTCGTAGATTTCCGTTACGGTCAGTTTTTTATCGCCTTCCAGATAGCTGACGATGGAAATGCGCATGGGATGCGCGATTGCTTTCAGCATTTCTG
Source organism: Marinilabiliales bacterium (assembly GCA_021286825.1). Taxonomy (GTDB): domain Bacteria; phylum Bacteroidota; class Bacteroidia; order Bacteroidales; family Prolixibacteraceae; genus CAINVV01. The sequence goes on from JAJTBP010000070.1 coordinate 12,468, forward strand.
CCGCAACCGTCAGTTTCTCCAATGTTTGTTCGTTGGGCTCCATATGGTAAAAATGAATGAGGTTGAATAATTGAGAAAGGCAAATATATAGATAACACGTAGTTAATCAATAGAACAAATCGTTAAAATGTTTAATTTAGAACTAATACAAACTATCTTTCGGTGGCAGAAAAATTGTTATTTTTGAGGGAAAGATGTGTTAATTCCGAATGGCTTCAAAAAACGAAATCACTGCTCCCGTCGAAGATGAACTAAGATCCTTTGAGCCTTATTTCCAAAAATCGACCCGGACTTCTATTCCTCTGCTGGACACGGTGATGCATTACATCCTTCGCCGGAAGGGTAAACAGATGAGGCCAATCCTTGTTTTTCTTGCAGCCAAGATGAATGGCACCTTCAATGAAAGGAGCTACCATGCAGCCCTGACCATTGAATTGTTGCATACGGCCACCCTGGTTCACGATGATGTGGTGGATGAGTCCTACCAACGAAGGGGCTTTTTCTCGGTAAATGCGATCTGGAAGAACAAGATTGCCGTTCTGGTCGGAGATTTTATTTTGGCGAAGGGATTGCTCTGGTCGATCGAACACAAGGATTACGACATCCTGCAGTTTATCTCGGCTGCCGTCAGGGACATGAGTGAGGGTGAGATCCTGCAGATTCAGAAGGCAAGAAAGCTAGACATCACGGAGGAGGTCTACTTTGAGATCATCCGGAAAAAGACGGCTTCCCTGATGGCCACCAGTGCTGCGGTGGGCACCTGTTCCGTGACAGACGATGCAGAGGCCATTGAACGGATGCGCCTCTTTGGTGAATATGCCGGGATCGCATTCCAGATTAAGGATGACCTGTTTGATTTCCAAAAGACCAACCTCCTGGGGAAACCTTCCGGAAATGACCTGCATGAGAAAAAGATCACGCTGCCTTTGATCTATGCCTTACAGGAAGGAAGTGATGCGGAAAAGAGACGCATCCTGGGCATCGTTCGCAAGAAAGGAAAATCGGCTGCCGACATTCGTGAGGTAACCGAATTTATCGCCGACAAAGGAGGATTTGCCTATGCCGAAAAGGTGATGGAAAGTTACCATCAAAAAGCCCTTTCACTCCTGGAAGCCTATCCGGATTCGGAATACAAGCGGGGGCTGATCGCTTTTACCCATTACATCACCACGCGGGATAAATGATTTCGGATGGGTTT
>JAJTBP010000438.1 GCA_021286825.1 Marinilabiliales bacterium
CAAGGTCCATGATCTTGATGATCTTATCGGCATTTGTCCGGCTCATGGTTCCGCCGAAAACGGTAAAATCCTGGGCAAAAAGGTAAACCAGTCGGCCATCGATCTTTCCATAACCCGTGACCACGCCATCGCCTGGTACGAGGCTTTTGTTCATCCCAAAATCGTGGTTTCTGTGTACCACAAATTTGTCGAATTCGACAAAAGTACCGGGATCTACAAGATCGTTGATCCTTTCGCGGGCCGTCTTTCTTCCGGCTGCATGTTGCTTTTCAATGCGTTCTTCGCCACCTCCGAGTTCAGCCGCACGGTTACGGTTCTCAAGGTCGAGATATTTTTCGTTCATGTTCTTCTGATTATTTTTGTTCTTTTCCGATTACCACCAACAACTGGTTGCCATCGACTGTATCGCCCTCTTTCACAGCCACCTTCGACACGACGCCACTACATCCGGCTTTGTATTCGCTCTCCATCTTCATGGCTGAAAGTATGACCACCGTTTCGCCCTTTTCCACCTTGGAACCCTTCTGCACGAGTACCTTAACCACTTTCCCCGGCATGGGAGAACGTATCTGATCGAAGGTCCCATCACCGCCCTTGCTTTGTCTCTTCTGCAAGAACCTGGATTCAGCATCATTGATTCCCACATCAAAGTTGAAATGGAAGGTGTTGACACGATAGACTTTGGGATCGGCTGTGGGTATCACTTCAATGTTATGGGATTTTCCTTCAGAGAGGATGGAATATTCCTCTCCGCTTACTTTGTCGACATCGACCTCGTAAATGCGGCCATCCACTGAGACGGTCAGCAGATTTCCATCCCGGCTGATCTCCTTTACCACTGCATTCCTGCCATTTACCTTAAATTCCAATTGCATATTGTTGATTCTGATGAGATTATAAATAGACACAATGAATCCGAGCATCCGTACTTTCCTGCCAGACGGGACCTCTCCCTTCGAACGGATCAGTTAGCGGATTGCCTCTTTCAGACAACGGATCACAGCCTTTGAATGGCAGCCCTTCTGCCCCTGTGTTTCCATCCCTTGACGCCTAATGTACGTTCGTGGGGTATTACCTGTTTCGCTTTCAGGATTCTGTTGGAATGTTCGACAAATGTGGCGATCAGTGCGATATCCTCACAATGGTTGTCGCATTGCACTTTGCGATTCAGGAATTCCTCATTTTTTTCAATAAAATGGGTATTGTAGGTTCCATTCCTGAAATCAGGGGTCTCCATGATTTTGACAAGGTATTTGATCGACGTCTTGACTCCTGAGATTTTGTATTCAAAAAGAGCCCGGTGCATCCGTTCGATCACCTCTTCACGGGTGCGTCCCCAGATGATCAACTTGGAGATCATTGGATCGTAGTAGATGGGAATCGTATATCCTTCATGGATGTAGCCATCACAGCGAACACCCAGTCCCATGGGTTCGGTAATATGGGTGATTTTGCCGGGGTTGGGCATAAAATTGTTGTCGGTATCCTCGGCGTAGATGCGGCATTCCATGGAATGGCCATTCATCTTCAGATCCTTTTGCCTAAATGGCAGGGGATGGCCCTCTGCCACCCTGATCTGTTCGCGAACCAGATCGACACCCACTACCCGCTCGGTGATGGGATGCTCCACCTGAAGGCGGGTATTCATTTCGAGAAAGTAGAAGTTCAAGGACTCATCCACGATAAACTCGATGGTACCGGCACCCTCGTAGTTGGCTGCTTTCGCAGCAGCAACGGCACAAGCCCCCATCTTCTCCCTTACCTCCGGTGTCATGATGGGGGAAGGGGTCTCTTCAATCACTTTTTGGTGACGACGTTGAACGGAGCATTCCCGCTCAAAAAGATGGACTGCATCGCCGTATTTGTCGGCCAACACCTGGAATTCAATGTGATGGGGTGATTCAATGTATTTCTCAATGTAAAGGGAATCATCTCCGAAGGCGGTACGCGCTTCGGATTTCGCTCCCCGGATGGCAGCGACGATCTCCTCTTCCTTCCGCACCA
>JAJTBP010000071.1 GCA_021286825.1 Marinilabiliales bacterium
CAACGGTCCCTGGTTCAGAGATGAGCCGGGGACTTTTTTTTTGGCATGAAGCATGAAGACAGGAGACAGGAGACCGGAGACCGGAGACAGGAGACCGGAAACCGGAAACAGGAAAGGGGTGAGCGATTAGAAGAAAACAATGCCTGCGAGACCAGCCAAAGGGATCAAGTAGAGTACATTCACCCGAAACTTCAAAAGAAGCAGAAGGGCAATCCCAAAAATTGCCAAAGTGGGTATCGTCAGCGGAGCATCCTTCGCTACAGGATAGACTGCTGAAAAGATCATGCCTACGATGGCTGGTCGCATCCCCTTGAAGATCGACCGAACCACCCCGGAGTCTTTAACAGACCTTAAAAAACGGGAAAAAATCAGCATCAACATCCCGGGAGGAAGAAAAATGGCCAGCGTTGCGACGCAGGCTCCCATAAATCCTGCCACTCGGTATCCAATGAAAGAAGCAGTCAGAATGACGGGCCCCGGCGTAATCTGACCCATGGCGATGGCATCCGAAAACTCCCGTGCCGAAAGCCAATGAAATCCATCCACAATCACCTGTTGCATGGCGGGAATGATGACATAGCCCCCACCAAAAAGCGTTACACTCATCCCTGAGAAGGTCAGCAAAAGCTTCTTGTTGAGCTGAACCCATTCTGCCTTGTCCCAACCTGTCATATGGAGGATGAACAGCAAAAGTCCGATCAGAGCAATCAATATCCAACCATACCGGGCGGCTTTACCCGGAAGAAGACTTATTTTCGAACGGACCGTCTCTTTTTTCTCAGTTTCACGAGAATCATACAAGAAGTAACCAAGGGTAGCACTCCCGATGATGACCCCTAAAGTAGCCCAGAAGGAGTGAATGGTGAGTAGGGAGACTGCCGCCAATAGGCAGATCATTACCTGTTTGTAATCACTGATCTGCTTCTTTGCCATGGAAATGGCCACATCGATGATCACTGCTGCGATGGCTGGTAAAATTCCCAGAAAAAAGCGATTAAAAATGGGCAACTCACCATACTTGGCATAGATCATCCCCAAACCAACGATCATCAAAAAGCCGGGAAAGACGGCTGCAAACATGCTGATAAGCGCTCCCCTGACCCCCCGAAGCTGATAACCCACATAGGTTACCACATTGATGGCCACTGCTCCCGGCAGAATGGTAGCCATGGAAATGCCATCCAAAATCATCTCTTCCCGGATGACCTTATCCTTATCTACCAACTGTTTCTGAACAACAGCTATCAAAGCCATGAATCCTCCCCAGGAGATCGCTCCGATCTTCAGAAAAGTAAAAAACAGATACTTAAGGGATACAACTTTGTTTTCTTCCATAGGGGTCATTTCATCAAGTATACGAACAATTCAGCCCAACAAGTTACCAAATTTCAAATGCTAAGTTAACACGAAAAATTGTGGTCCCGAAGATGGTAAAAATCAGTTAAAGACTATCTTTACACTTGAATCAATAACTATTACATACCTTTATCATGAACCAGCAAGAAATAAATGGTTTAAAACAGGAGGCCGAATTCCACCTGAACCATGAATTGTTGCCTTTTTGGACCAGCCGGATGAAGGACACGATCAACGGCGGTTTTATCACCCATTTTGACCAAAAAGGAAACGACACCGGAGAAGACGAAAAATCACTCATCGCTCAGACACGCTGCATTTACACCCTTGCCTCTGCTCACCGGGCTGGATACGGTGCTGGCCAATTGGCCGATCTGGCCAGACACGGTGTAGACTTTCTGATCAACAAAATGTGGGATACAACCCATGGGGGCTTTTACTGGATGATGAACAGAAAAGGGGAGGTGATGATCGACAGCAAGATCATCTATGGGCACAGTTTTGCCATCTATTCCCTCAGCGAATATACCCTTGCCACCGGGGATCCCAGGGGAAGAGCGTACGCCGAAAAGGTTTTTGATCTGTTGCAGAAATATTGCGCGGACACCCGTTATGGCGGATATTGGGAGATGTTTCACCGGGACTGGACCCTCTGCGGTCCGGGCAGTCAAGGGGGAGACCGCAAAACCCTGGATGTCCACATGCACCTGATGGAGGCCTTTACTACACTTTACGAATGCACAGGACTGGAGGTCCACCGACGCAAACTCCTGGAAGACATCGAACTGTTGCTCGATAAGATCATCCATCCCGTGTACAAAACCGGAATACCACAATTCTACAAAGATTGGACCGTCGCTCCGCAAATCAAGTTTGACATCATCTGGGGCTGGGATCGGTTCTCAGAGGAGGGACAGAAGGGGAATGCCACCGACAACACCTGCTATGGCCACAATGCTGAATTTGCCTGGTTGTTGCTGCACGCGCTCGAAATTCTGAAGATCGATCCGGCACCCTATCTTGAACTCTTTCGCATCATCTATGATCACACCGTCGACAATGGCATCGATACCGAATATGGAGGTGTGTATGTCGAAGGACCGCATTCCGGTGGTGTGTACGACAAGGAAAAGGAATTCTGGCAACAGGCAGAGGTACTGATCGGACTTCTGGATGCAGTCAAATTGCTCAAATCTGATAAATATTGGGATGCCTACCAAAATGTTCATCGGTTCGTCTATGACAAGGTCGTCAACAAAGGCGTGGGGGAATGGTATCCGTTGCTTTCACGAAAGGGGGATCCCATCTGGACACACATGGGCCATTCCTGGAAAATCAATTACCATACAGTAAGGGCCGCCGTCCAGAGTATTCAGCGATTGGACAACCTGATCGAGAAACATTAATCCAAATTCAATATCGGGAAAAACCTGATTGTGATCAAAGAATGATCAATCTCGTTTTTCAAATATTTAAGTACAATATACCATGCAATACGAAGGTAGATACAAGGTGTTTGATCCGTCGCAGATCAAAACCTATCCTGTAAAGGGACGAACCAACAAAGTAAAATATGCGGATCTCAGGCAGATTGAGGAGGTCCTTCAATCCGAAATTAAACTGCCGCTATCGGTAAAATCGGAAATTGAGAAGCTGGCAAACGAAATTTTGGTCCGTCGTTCCAAAAACCAACCGGTCTTTCTATTTACCGGGGGGCATCTGGTCAAGAACGGATTGAATCGATTGTTGGTGGATCTGATCCACAAAGGAGTGTTCACCATGATCTCAGGAAACGGAGCCACCTCCATCCACGACTTTGAATTGGCCCTGATGGGCGAAACCAGTGAATATGTTCCGCAGGCACTCGAGAAGGGAGAGTTCGGCATGGCTTATGAATTCAATTTCATCAATGCGGCACTTTCCGTCGGCAACGACCAAAAACTGGGTTATGGTGAATCGGTCGGCAAAATGATCTGCGATCCGGCATTCCGAAAGAAAGTGGCCGATTTTTTGGGGATCGCACCGGAAACCATGCGCTTTGCTCATCCTGAACTGAGTATCGCCGTAGCCTGTTATGAAAAGAAGGTGCCATTTACCGTTCACGTCGGCATTGGTACCGACGTGCTTGACCAACATTTCTGGTTCGATGGAATGGCCAAAGGCGGATGCTCGGGAAGAGACTTCCTGATTTATACGCATGAAGTTTCCAAGCTCATGAACGGCGGGGTCATTCTCAACATCGGAAGTGCCGTAACCGGTCCGGAGGTGTTCCTGAAGGCAGCCTCCATGGTAGGCAATGTACAGATGACCCCCAACGATATCCTGACGGCCAACTTTGATTTGAGGCCCTATAAACCGGAAACGGCAACCAACGAAGCTACCGTCGGATACTATTTCAGGGATCAGAAAAGCATCGTTACCCGAATTCCCCAGGCATATGGTGGACAAGGGTTTTATATCGAGGGAAATCAGATTGATACTTTTCCTTATCTGTATCAACAATTGATCAAGTCCCTCGAATAGGATGGAATCGGACGAATCTAATGCAAACAACTAAACACCAACTACATGAATCTATCTTTAACTGCACTTGACTGGGTGGTCTTTCTGCTCGTGATGACTGGTAGCATGGCCTTTGGTCTGTGGATGGCTTATCGAAAAAAGGCGAGTGAAAACAGCTCAAATTTCTTTTTGGGAGGTCGAAAAATTGCATGGCCGATCGTAGGAGCCTCCATCTTTGCAACCAACATCGGGGCAGAACATCTGGTCGGTCTGTCTGGCGATTCATACCGCTATGGGCTTGCTGCCGGATCGGTTGAACTGACTACGGCCATCACTTTGGGATTTGCCTGTGCAATTTTGTTCCCTTACTACATCAAGAATAAAATCTTTACGATTCCTGAATTTCTTGAATTGCGGTATGACAGACGTGCCAGAACATTTTTTTCGGGACTGATGTTGATAATCAGTGTGATGACGAAGCTGGCCTTTACCTTGTTTGCCGGAGCGCTGGTCTTGAACAGCATTTTGGGATGGAATGTGATGACCACTGTCTTTTACATTGGAGCAGCGGTAGCCATTTTTACCATCATTGGAGGATTTACAGCCGTCGCCTATACCGATGCCATTCAAGTGATCATCATTCTTTTGGGATCGACTTTGATGCTGTTTTTCGGCCTTGAGAAGGTCGGGGGATGGAGTGGATTGATGGAAAAGGTGCCAGCGATGATGAAAATATCGAAGCCGATTTCGGATCCGGTTTATCCGTTTTGGGGAATTCTTGCCACGGCATTTTATGCGGGTATCTTCTACTGGGGCATCGACCAGGTCAATGTACAAAGGGCTTTGTCTGCACCGGATTTAAAGAATGCGAGGTGGGGAGCCATGTTTGCAACTTTTCTCAAGCTATTCCCAATTTTCATCTTTGCTTTGCCAGGGGTCATCGCTTTTGCACTTTTCCCCAACGAATTGCAAGGAGATGCAACCAAACAGACCTTTGTCCTTTTGCTCAACAAGTTGATGCCGACAGGCTTGAGAGGACTTCTGCTGGCCTCTTTGATGGCAGCTTTGGTTACCTCGTTGATCGCTGTACTCAATTCGGTATCTACTTTGGTCGTCCGGGATTTTATTCTGGAATTCAAACCAAAGCTTTCGGAACGTAAACAGGTAACCCTGGGGAGGTATGTCATCGTGATTGTCACGTTGCTGGGATTTGGTGCAGCCTATCTGGTTTATAAAAATGAAGAGGGTTTGTACAAATACCTGCAAACAATTTCTGCCTACCTGGTCATACCGGTTTTCCCTGCCATCTTCTTTGGCATTGTTAGCAAAAAGGTTACCATGAAAGGGGCCATCGTATCCGTTTTAACCGGAATCGTATTGGCAACCATTTTTGTGACAGACCAACTCATCGGGTTGGAAGCCGGTGCAAAATATTTTCCGATTTTGCACCATCCTTTGACCATCAATTTTGGGTTACGCGGTCTTTGGGCCGAAATCCTCATCACCATGGTGCTATTTGGTGTTTCCATGTTTACCGAAAAAACGGCTCCTGAAAAACTGGAGAAGACAACCATCAACTATTCAAATGGAATAGCAAAACTGGAAGGCATCACGGATTGGAGGCTTATTTGGGGCGTATTGGCCCTGATTACGCTCTTTTTGTATGTCTGGCTGAGCTGAGTTTTTGAGCATTCGAATGAAAATCCCCGGCGGTTGAAAATCATCAATTGCCGGGGATTTTTTTATTATTTTTATTGTCCCGATGGACCAGACTGAACTAAGATTTTTAACGCTTTTGCTTAAAAAGGGGGAGAAATCTGCTTATCGTGCACTCTACAGGCAGTATTACAGCCAGATGTTTCATTTGGCTTTTCATTATCTGAAGGAGCGCGAGGTGGCAGAAGAGATCGTCCAGGATACCTTTTTGCGCCTTTGGGAGGTGCGGGAGACAATCGACCCGGAGCAAAACATCCACAATTTTCTTTTTACCCTTACGAAAAATGGGGCACTGAATTGGCTAAGAAACCAAAAGTCGGCCCATCGCCATCAACAGGAGATCCGTTACAAGGAGTGGCATTACAATCAGCTGGCATTGGAAAGGCTCGGAGACCTTTATGAACTGAAGGAGTTGCAGCAAAAAATTGATGCTGCAATCGATCGTTTGCCAGAGGATTTGAAGGAAACCTTCGTAATGAACCGATTCGAAAACCTTACCTACAAAGAGATTGCGGAGCGACAGTCGGTAAGCATCAAGACCATTGAATTCCGGATCTCGAAGGTGTTGCGGCAATTCCGGATTGAATTTGCAGATTATCTCTGTGCTTTCCTGATTTTGATCCGCATGATCCGGTCGATCCATTGACTCGACCTTCAGCCATACAAACTAAAAATTTATCATAAAAACATCCGTTTCCTGTTAGGGTCACCGGATGTTTGCGTGTATATCCATCAACTTGTGAAAAATATGTCATACGAAATTCTGGAAAAAATTCTGGATGGTTCTGCTACCGATTCGGAGAAGCAGGATTTTTTCAATGCTTTGGAACTGGACCCAGCCTTAAGGGAGGAGTATCTGAAATGCAAAAACCTTGATTTTCTTGCATCAGCTACCAAAACATCGGATCCCGCAGAAGCAGAAAGACATTTTGCCCGGTTTTGGGAGCTGGTTTCCCCCCGCAGAAAGAGATCTTTAGTTCCGATTGTCCTGCAATATGCCGCGATTGTCCTGTTTGCGCTGATCTCGGGATTTTTGATTCGTGATTACACAGCTCCCAAACCCAAACCCTTGGTCTTTTCCCAACACATCGTTTATTCTGCAGAGAAGGGTGCCGTTTCGGCGATTCATCTGGAAGATGGGTCGGTGATCTGGTTGAGCACAGGCTCCAAGATTGCCATCACCAAAAAATCTACGGGCGAGATGAAGGCGGTGTTGAATGGAGAAGCCTATTTTGATATGGTCAGGGATCCCCGACGCAATTTTGTCATTGACCTAGGTTATTTCCAAGCCCGTGACATTGGGACAAAATTCGATGTCAGGGCTTATGGCGAAGAAAAGAGCATCAATCTTTCGATCGTGGAAGGCCAGGTGGATTTTAGCAAGAGTGACAATCTTCCGGTCGCCAGTCTGAAACCCGGGGATTATCTCCATTTCGATAAAATGACACAATCACACCACCTGTCCAAACAGGATCCTACCATAGCCACTGCATGGAAAGAGGGGAAGTTTGTCTTCATTCACCGAACCCTGGCAGACATATGCCACGAACTGGAATCGTGGTACAATGTTCAGATCATCATTTCCAACCAGAAGCTGGCCAATACCCGTTATACCAGTGTCATCAAGCGGACCACAACCGTTAAGCTGGTGTTGAACATGCTCTCTCTAACCGATAGAATTAACTATACCATTACCGACAGAAAGGAGGCAAAAGACATCGTTTATATTTATTAAAAATCGGATGTACTCTTGGCGGCGTACACCCGATTTGAAATGTTAGAAACTGATTGGCGTCAGTTTCAAAGTTTAACTTAACACAAAGCAAATTTATGAAGAAAACTTGTGATTTACTATGCATTACAAGGCATAGGTGGAAAAAAACTATCCTGATTATGAGACTAACCTTTGGACTTGTTCTGTGCTCCATCATCACTTCCCTGGCCGGAAATACTTACAGCCAGACTGCCCGGATCAGTCTGAATGTAAGCAATGCCACCATCGTGGACATCTTCAGGGAAATCGAGCGGAACAGCGAATTTGGATTTTTTTTCAAGAGTGAAGAGCTGAATCTGGACAGCCGCAAAACCGTGAACCTGAAGGATGCCACCATTGATGAGGTACTCCGAAAGGTCCTGGATGAAAATTGTTCCTACAAGATCGTCGACAAGAACATTGTCATTACGCGTGAAAAAGATATTCCTGTCGTGACGGAAGCGCAGCAAGGTCGCCGGGTCACAGGTACCGTGAAAGACAACAGCGGGGGGTCTCTTCCAGGGGTCTCCATTGTCGTCAAGGGGACCCATCTCGGTTTGCTCACGGATCCCTCAGGCAACTATACCGTGACCAATGTTCCTGAAAATGCCATCCTGGTCTTCTCCTTTGTGGGGATGAAATCGCAGGAGGTAGTGGTCGCCAACAGGAGTGTGATCAATGTGGTACTGGAAGAAGAAGCCGTAGGCATCGACGAAGTGGTCATCGTAGGTTATGGAACCCAGAAAAAATCCAACGTGACCAATTCGGTCTCCATCATGAAGAATTCCAATCTGGAGGAACGAGCCATAGCCCGCGTTGACCAGGCACTGGTCGGACAGATGGCCGGTATCAATGTCAAACAGACGACTGGTGTTCCAGGCAAGGCCTTCAGTATTCAGGTACGCGGTACCGGTTCCATCAGTGCCGGCAATGAGCCACTCTACGTCATCGATGGCTTTCCGCTAGCCACCGCCACCACCAACGGTGCTGGCAACTTTGCAACGGGAAACCCGTTGGATAACATCAATCCGAATGACATTGAGTCGATACAGGTGCTCAAAGATGCCTCTGCCGCCGCTATCTATGGTTCCAGGGCCTCAAATGGGGTCATCCTGATTACCACCAAAAGAGGACAGGCAGGTAAACCCAAAATCACCTACAACACCTATTTCGGAATCAACCAGGCCAGTAGGAAGGTTGACATGCTGGATGGTCAGGGATGGATCGACAGAGCTACCGAGATCATCAATGGTCAGTATGTTGCCGCATACGGTGCCAAAGGAGCAAAACCCACCGATGATACGGCCACCAGAACATCCATTGTCGGCGCTTTCAATGCCAACTACTTCCTGGATCCAAGGTGGGCACAGGCCGGCCATCCCGGATTGGTCTTTATCAATTGGCAGGATGAGATTTTCCGGACTGGGATGATGCAGAACCACGAGGTTTCGGCCAGCGGGGGCAATGACATCGTCAAATATTTCGTTTCGGGAAACTTCGTGAACCAAGACGGATTTGTCAAGCATACCGGCATCAAGTCTTACTCGGCAAGGGCCAATGTGGAGGTTCGGGCCAACGACCATCTGAAGGTGGGCATCAACATTGCTCCCACTTATTCGGTCATTGAAGATCCGGGTATTGAGGGGAAAGACAACATCTACCACCAATCGTTGAGTATGAGCCCGGTGCAGGAAGAGACTTCCGGACACTATGCCAACTCATTCAATAATGGACAGTACTCCTGGTCGAACACCACCAACAGCGTGTTGGCCAAGGTGGAAAACATCGTCGGTGAGACCAAACGCTTCCGAACATTGACCTCTCTCTATGCAGAATATGACATCATCAAGGGGTTGTCATTCAGGACCTCTCTCAACCTGGACAACACCGACAACACCTCACGCTCCTATGTCCCCTATACGGTGGCCAGTACCTTGCTGAGCCGCACCTTTGACCCGGCAGCCAAGGCACTGACATCCAACACGTCGGGGTCCTACAATACCTTCAAAAGGCAGACTTTCGTCAATGAGAATACCTTGACCTACAATGCCGTGATTGGCAGAAACCACAACATCAACCTGCTGCTTGGCCAATCCTACAACTTTGACCGGACCGATAACTCCTCAATGTCTTCAAGTGGTGGCTATACCAGCAGTGTCATTCAGACGCTCAATGCAGCATCGGCTGTGACCGGCAGTTCTTCGGCTACGCAAAACGTTTTGCTCTCCTATTTTAGCCGTGTACAATACAGCTTTCGAGACAAATACCTGTTTTCTGCCAGCATCCGCGAAGACGGTTCCTCCCGTTTCGGTAAAAATGCCCAATATGGAATCTTCCCCTCTGCTTCCATTGGCTGGAGCATGGTCAAAGAAGAGTTCATGAAGAAACTGGATGTGATCAGTGACCTCAAGCTCCGTGCCAGTTATGGTGCCAACGGAACCAACAACCTCGGATCGGATTATGCCTCCATCCCGACCTTGGTCTCTTCCGGTTATGCCTTGGGTTCGACCGTCGCTGCCGTGATCGGTCAGTCGCCCAGTAAGATCGCCAATCCCGATTTGCAATGGGAACGGTCGGTGACCTATGATGTCGGTTTCGACTTTGGGTTGTTCAATAACCGTTTGACAGGATCCTTTGATTATTATAACAAGCTGAATACGAAATTGTTGTTGAATGTGCAGGTGCCTGAAGTTACCGGTTTTTCAACCTATCTCAGCAACACCGGATCTGTCCGAAACATCGGACAGGAGTTGGAACTTACTTCTCACAACCTGACAGGGAAATTTCAATGGAATACCACGCTGACCATCAGTCACAACACCAACAAGGTAGTGGCCCTGGGTCCTGGGCAGTCGCAGATTCTGATACCCTCCTCATTTGATATCTCCAACTTCATCCTGAAGGTGGGACAGCCCATGAACAGCATCTATGTCGTCAAGATGTTGGGATGCCTTACTTCGGCAGACATTGCCAATAAGGTGGCTCTCTACGGGACAGAAACGGTAGGAGATCCCAAATATGAAGATTTCAGCGGACCCAAGGGCGTTCCCGATGGCGTAATTGATGCCTATGACAGGCAAATTGTTGGTCATCCGAACCCGGACTATACCTGGGGTTTCACCAACAGCTTTAAATACAAAGGTTTCGACCTCAGTGTCCTAATCCAGGGACAGAATGGGGGATCCATTTACTCACTGCTGGGTCGTGCCATTACCCGTACAGGGCAAGGCTTTAACGACAACGCACCCTCTTTCTATCAGGATCGCTGGAAATCTGAATCCGATCCCGGTGCCGGACGTGTGAGCAAGGTCTACAGTACCTTTGGCCGCATCGTGAATACCGACTGGCTCTATTCTTCCGACTACATCCGGGTGCGCAACATCACGCTGGGTTACAATCTCGGTCAAGTGATACCCAAAGGGATTCTGCAGGGTGCAAGAATCTATGTGACAGCCGAAAACTTCTTTGGCAAGGACAAATATTATGGTGGTGCCAATCCGGATGCCACAAACACAGACCTCAGCGGCAATGCCAGCTATCTGGCACCGGGTGACTATGGTGGTCTGCCGCTCGCCAAATCCCTGATTTTCGGATTAAATGTTACATTCTAATCAATCGTAAAATTGCCATTATGAAGAAGATTTTCTATAGCATCGCTTTGGTGTTTGCCCTGTCAGTCTCTTGTTCGGATGATTTGAACCAGATTCCGATTTCACAGGGTACAACCCTGACCTTTTACCAATCGCCCAGCGATTTTGTTCAAGGTCTCAACGCCGTATACAGTGATTTGAGGGCCTATCCCGACAGATTGCTCAATCTTTCAGAGATTCGTTCCGACAATATTTATGGGGTATCCGACTTGGGTGTCCGCGATTGGGACCCGATCAACAGTTTCCAAAAGGCCATTGCCGGCAATACCTACATCGAAGAGGCATGGAGTACCGATTACAACGGTATCTTCCGCGCCAATACTGTGCTGGAACAGATTAAACTCAACGGATCGCTGATCAATTCCACCACCTTGGCCACCCGGATGGAAGCGGAAGCCAGATTCTTGCGGGCCTTTTTCTATTTCGATCTGGTACGCTATTTCGGGAAGGTTCCACTCATCGACCATACGGTGGTGGCAACGGAAGCCAATACCATTGGAAGAAGTTCGGTGACCGATGTCTACAAATTGATCATCTCCGATCTGCAGTCGGCTATCTCCAACCTGCCTGCTTCCTATACCGGTGTGGATGTTGGGCGTGCCACAAAATATGCGGCCGAAGGATTGCTGGCCCTCGTCTACATGACCAGATCGGGTCCTACCTATTCGATTGAGGGTCCCGGATTGGGACTCAATGAATGGACACTTGCACTTCCCTTGCTTCAAGACATCATCAGCAGTGGTCTTTTCACCTTCAACCCCAGCTTTGCCAACATTTTCTCCTATGCCAACCAGAGTCCCGTTTCCACCGGAAACAAGGAGGCCATCTTTGACGTGATGTATATTTCGGGAGCTAGTGGTACCAGCTCCATCTATGGTGCAACCTATCCTTGGGTTCTGTGTCCGAACATCTTTTTCAAGACGTTGAATGACACCAAATCCAACGGAAGCCTGGAGGTGATTCCGGTTTCCAACGACCTGTTGGGCAAGTATGCCACGACTGATGTACGGAAGAGTTTCGCCATTCATACGGCTTCCTATAACAATGCCGGAAGTACCGAAACCAGGCCATTCTTCCAGAAGTACCTGGATTATACCAAGATCCCTTCTACCAGCCGTTTCGACTGGGGCATCAATTTTATCGCCATCCGGTATACGGATATCCTCTTGCTGAAGGCTGAGTGTGTGTTGAATGGCGCTCCGGGATCACAGTCGGCCGACGTGGATGCCGTGGTGAACATGGTCCGGACACGTGCCGGCATAGGTGCCACCCCGCTTGTCAACGTTACCCTTCCCCAGCTTTTTGAAGAGCGCAGGCGGGAGTTTGCCGACGAAGGCAACCGTTGGTTCGACTTGCAGCGCAGCGGAAACATCATCACCATCATGAACAGTTGGATGACTGTCGACGATGCCGTGCGCAAGCAGATGAATCCCATGGTAGCCAATTATATCATCTACCCGGTTCCACAATCGCAGCTCGATGCCATGCCCGGGCTCTACTCACAAAATCCCGGCTATTGATATTTCTGATGCAACAGTGCAGGGAAGCGATTAATTTGTAAATTTAAATTTCCAACACAGCCGGGGGGCTGTCCGGAAAGGAGTTCTGATAGGTTCGAAATCCCGCAGGCCAGATGGGGCTTTGCTCCAGCAGGTCAGGGCGGAATCCGCCGAAAGGAATCTCCATCCAGACAGCCCCCTCATTTTCCTTTCGGAGAAGGAGGATGGGCCCGGTTTTGCAAACCAACAAACAACCTGATTCGACATGAAAAAAAATCTATACAGATGGATGACTGGCCTCTCCCTGATGTTGGTCTGGGTCCTGTCTTCCGCTGCTCAAACCGCTCCAACAAAAAATCTTTGGCCAGCTGTGACCAAAGAGACCAAACCCTGGAGCCGTTGGTGGTGGATGGGGAGTGCCATCGATGACAAAAACCTTTCCCTGCGTCTGAAGGAGTATGCCCTGGCGGGATTTGGAGGCATGGAGATCACCCCCATTTACGGTGCCGTGGGATATGAAAAGCAGTACATCTCCTTTCTCTCTCCGGAATGGATGCGTTTGCTCGATGTAACGGTGCGGGAGGCATCGAAATCCGGCATGGGCATAGACATGAACACGGGAACTGGCTGGCCATTTGGCGGACCGCAAATTGAACCATCCAACAGTGCATCCAGATGGGTGATCAATCGTTATGAACTCAAGGAGGGAGAGCGGATCAAAGGTAAATTGATGCCCACCGATCCCCGACAGGTGGGATCCGGGGCACAGATACAGGTAGTGACGGCCTATGGTCCTGATGGTCAGGCCATCGTTTTGACGGATAAGTTGTCTCCCGACGGATCCCTCAATTGGCAAGCCGACAAAGGAAACTGGGAGGTGGTGGCTCTTTTCTCAGGGCATACCCTGCAAATGGTCAAGCGGGCAGCGCCAGGCGGAGAGGGCTTGGTTTTTGACCATTTCTCCGGAAAGGCGCTGAAGCAATATCTTACACGGTTTGACGATGCTTTTGGCAGAAGCAATCATGGGATTGGCTCCTTCTTCAACGATAGTTATGAATTGTTTGGAACCAATTGGACGCCGGAGTTACCCAAAGAATTTCTTCAGAAGAGGGGAT
>JAJTBP010000439.1 GCA_021286825.1 Marinilabiliales bacterium
GCTCTTCCATGCAGATCAATTCAAAAATTCCATCTTGTTGCTGCATGGCACCGCCGACACCAACGTTCCCATCGGCGAGAGCCTGCAATTCTATGCAGCCCTGAAGATTCTTGGAAAAGAGGTAGAGATGGTACTGGTGGAGGGAGAGAATCACCACATCCTGGACTACCAGAAACGGTTGAAATGGCATGAGACCATCATGGCTTGGTTCGATAGGAAACTAAAGAATCAACCGGAACATTGGACCGATCTCTATCCGGATAAAAATCTTTGAAAGGATCGTTTCTGATGGGATGATCCCGAATCGGGGAAAGGATTTCTTCACCAGGATTTTTCCCCCTCTGATGAAGGAAGTCGACTTTATTCAGACAGGTTGGACCTGTTGACAGGAAATCCCTTCTTCATGACAAATGGTTGTTTTTTATCTCCCAGGGATGCGGTATTTTTATTGAAATGTATCATCCGGCAATTTGCGGGAGGTTGTGCTTCGGTTTGTAGCCGGAGATATCCGGACCCGTGCCGGTGAATGAATTGAACTATTTCGATTTTGAAGATTGGAAGTGTGTGATATTGAGTGATTTAGTTTGTGTGTCGGCCGTCGGTGCAAACGCCGTTGGTTGACAAATCGTGCGGAATCACATCACATCTAAAAAATAAATTGTAATTTTACGGGCTTTCATTTGGGACGCATCCAGGAGAAGGGTTAAGAAGCAGGTTTGCTGTAATTTGGCTTTCTTCGGGGGATCGCGTCCGGGTTCTTTTAAGTTTATTTGAATTAAGGATTAATACATCAACTATGGCAGGTACCGAACTATTCGGACAGGAAGAGCGCAAGGAGGTGATGGATGTTCTCGAGCATGGCGTGCTTTTCCGATACAATCACGATGCCCAACGCAACGGAGTTTTCAAGGCAAAAATATTCGAACAGGAATTCAGTCAATATCTGGGAATCAAACACACCCACTTTTGTGCCAGCGGAACGGCGGCCGATTCATTGTCACTGGCTTGCTGCGGCATTGGATTCGGGGACGAGGTCATCGTTCCACCCTATGGATTCATTGCACCCACAGAAGCGGTCATGTTGGCAGGTGCCATCCCGGTCTTTGGAGAAATCGATGAGACTCTTTGCCTGAGTCCCGAAGGAATTGAAAAAGCCATTACCCCCAGAACCAAGGCGGTGCTGTTGATTCAGGTCTTTGGTTCAATGGCCAGGATGGATGAAATCCTGGATGTCTGCAAGCGGCACAACCTGATCCTGATTGAAGATGCGGCTCCCGCCTTGGGTGGTAGCTACAAAGGCAAAATGTTGGGCAACTTTGGCCGTATGTCGGCCTTCTCGTTCGACTACTACAAAATCATCACTGCCGGAGAGGGTGGGGCAGTGGCCACCCATGATGATGAATTGTACGACAGGGCACATAAATATTCCGATCATGGTCATGACCACATCGGAGCAGCCCGTGGTGCAGAGCAACACCCCATTCTTGGATACAACTACAGAGGTTCTGAACTGGGAGCAGCCGTGGTTTTGGCCCAGTTGAGAAAATTACCCTATATCATAGAAAAGCAGAAAGCCCATCAGCAGGTACTCAAACAAGTACTGCTGGAGTTCCCAGAGGTGAAATTGCGTCTGGTCCCCGATGAAAGCGGAGACTCGGCCACTTTCCTTTCCTTCTTCCTCCCGAATCATGAGATGGCCATCAAGGTTTTTGATGCCTTTCAGAAGGAGGAGCTGAGTGCGTCCTACTGGTATCGGAACAATTTCCATTACCACAGACAATGGGGCCATCTGAAGGAGTTGAAGTCCATCTTCAACCTACCTGTGATGAAACTTCCCAACGTTCCTGATTACAGGAATCTGGAGGTTCCGCAATCAGATGCCATCATGTCCAAGCTGATGATGACTCAGATTATGGTTAACTGGAGCGAAGAAGAGCTTCAGATGCTGGCCGGTAAAATGCGGTCAGCCTTGAAAAATGCACTAAAATC
>JAJTBP010000440.1 GCA_021286825.1 Marinilabiliales bacterium
CGATGAGGGGATTGCTGAAATTCACCAACCTGTGCACCTGCATTTTGAGAAAGAGGACTACAATCCCATGGATTCCATCATTTTGTCAAAGGAGGAGATCAAAGTTGATTTGCATAAAATCGAGTTTCCCTTGATTCTTCGACGCTGGAAACCGGGTGATTCGATGATCCCCTTTGGGATGAAAGGAAGGAAAAAGCTGAGTGATTTGTTTACGGATCTGAAGATGAGTCGGCCAGATAAAGAGAAACAATGGCTCCTCTGCAGCGGCCAAGATGTGGTATGGGTTGTTGGAGTAAAGGCAGATGACCGGTTTCGGATCTCCCAATCCACACAGACCCTCCTGCACATTCGATTGCTCACCGAAACCAACAACAAACGCTAGCTGGGCTTGCTTCGTTTGTATTTCAATTTTTCCTCGCTCGTCATCTTCTCTGTGGCATATTGGATAATCAACCTGGCCGAATTGTCTTTCCATTTCAGCAAAAAAGAAGCGATTTGTTGGGGTTGTTTCTTCCAGGCTTCTCTCAGAAACCATCCAAGTCCCTGATGCACGACTCTTTCGTTGTCAGTCATCAAGGGTTCGATCAGATCAAGGAAACAAGAATAGTCGGAGGTGGATTTGAGCAATTTGATGGTTTGTACCGGTACAGCTCTTCTTTGGAATCTTAGGGGTGAATTTCTCCAGCTTTCCAACTCCTGCAATGGAACGATTCGCTTGAGGAAAAAAGCAGGAACGACTTTGTTGCATAACATGTCACACAGTGCCCAGTTGTTGATGCCATGGGCAAACCATTGACCCATGCCCTGCAGATGTTGTGGTTCCAAGGTTTTTAATCGTTTCTCAGCCACAGCGATAAGCAGCGACGTCTCCTCGTATCGGGTAGCAGCGGTGGCGGACAAAGCACAGTTCAGGATCATCTCCATGGTAAGATCTTCCCTGGCAGCGAGTTCTGTACTTTTCATCTTCAATTTTTCGGATGGTACACCCCAGGCATGGTATTCATTGCTGCCTTCCCGAAAATATCGAGCATATTTATTGACCACCCATTCTTCTCCGTTATGCGCGCAGAATTCAGCGATCTCTTGGTTCAAGGTGAGGAAATTCTCCTTCATACAGGTAAAGATAACGGATGCAAGCTCTTAAAAACCGGGAATAACCAAGGCTTTGCCCAATTTGTTCACCATCTCATCTCCTTTCAGCAATTTCACGATTTCGAAAGAGAAAGGGATGACTGTGCCTACTCCTCTGCCGGTGATGATGTGTCCATCCCTCATGGCAGGGTCCATTGTTACCTCTGCATCGGTGAGGTAGGATTCAAATCCGGGATAACAGACGGCTTTTTTCCCGGCTAGCATGCCATGCACTCCCAAGATCATGGGTGCGGCACAAATGGCCGCAATGTAGCGACGATCCCGATGAAATTGTTTGATCTCAGCGATCAATCCAATATGATTCAAAAGGTTTTTTGTACCCGGCATGCCACCTGGCAGCAAAATCATTTCTGCCTGTGTGTAATCGGTGTTTTCAAAGTGTTGATCCGCTTTGACTGTTATGCCGTGGGCACCGGTAACCAAAAGTTCATCCGTGACAGACACAGTGATGACGCGCAGATCGGCTCTTCTCAGTACATCGATTAAGGTGATGGCTTCGGTCTCTTCAAATCCTTCTGCAAGGTGAACCAGTAATGAATTTTTCATGATATGGGAAATTTTCAGGTCATACTCATGTAAAGGTATGAAAAACGCACTAACCCTGTCCAGGGGAATGGCATGGGTATTTAGAAAAAAAACAGGCCGTCCATTTGGAAAGGACGGCCTGTTTTCTGATGTTCAGAAACCGTATTAATTGGCTGCAGTGAGGTGGGCGATGTATTTATCGGCCAATCTTCCTTCGTTGCTGTCGCCATATTTTTCTTTCAACAATTGATAGGTGGAAAGCGCCTTCTCCTTGTTACCCATCAATTCCAA
>JAJTBP010000072.1 GCA_021286825.1 Marinilabiliales bacterium
TCATTCTTCGGCCCGTTCCTTGGCGTCTCCCTGAGCCTGCTCGCTTTTCAACACACGAAGGTTGGGATTGCCTCTACCCTGATCGCAACCGTTCCCGTTTTCATTCTGCTCCCCTCTGTCCTCTTCCTGGGCGAAAAACTTAATTGGAAAGAGGTGGCAGGTGCCTTTCTGGCTGTCGCCGGCATGACCGTGTTTTTTATTTAGGCAGAATTTCCTCTATCACGCTCCCGGTGGTATTGGCAGGTGGGGCAATGCCCAAAAAGGCACAAATGGTTGGAACTACATCCGTGGCATCCGTCTTGCGCAAGATGGTTCCCTTTTTGATGCCAGCTCCGTACCAGACCAGCGGAACCTGATCGTTGTCTGAATAGTCAATCTGCTTATACTTGTCCTTGGGCATCCATCCATCTTCAAAACGAATCATCACGTCGCCTGATCGTTTGATGTGAAAGTTGTTCTGAAAGGCAGCCAGTGGTCCGCCGATAAAATTGGCCGATTCAATTTCGAAGGCAGCCTTGGCATAGGCAATGCCCTCAAACTGGTTCATGAAGCGCGCCGTCTCCGATTGGATCTCCCGCAGATCCAGCTTCTTTTTTGCAGCCAGGTCATGGTTCAGGTAGAGCTGCTGGTTACTGAATTTCTCGACCCAATCTCCCTCTCCATATTTGAGGTTCAGATAGGATTTAAGCAGTGCCACTGAGCTTTCGGGATTGAACAGGCTGGTGGTCATCCGCAATTTCTCCTTCAGGTAATCCGGATGATAGGAAATGCTTGAGGTGGAGGTCAGCACGAAGAGTACATTCTCTGTACCGTATCCATTTTCGATGTATTTCAGCAACTCGGCAATCTCCTTGTCCAATCGCAGGTAGGTATCCTCCATCTCCACGGAAAAGGCGCCAAAATTGCCACCCTCCCTGTCGAGAGAGGTAAAGACAAGGGTCAGCAAATCCGGTACAAAATCATATCCCAACTGCTCCTTGGGAATCAACTGTAAGGCAAAATCCTTGATGTAGGTATTGGCAAAAGGGGTACTCTTCAACAGCGCATAGGAACCACCCGCCTCTTTTTTCAGTTTGAGCAGGTCATAAGGAAAGGCATTGTATTTGCCCAGGAAACCGGTCTCATGCAGAGATGCACTTTCCGTGCTCTCGGTATAGGTGATCTGATCCTTCAGCGTCTTCCACGGAGTGGCAAAATATTTATCCACGAGACGGAATTTGTTAAACTCCGTAGCCCAGGCAGGATAAGATGGAAGATAAAAGGAACTGGAGATAAGATCCCCCGTCTTGTCATCCAGCCAATAGGCACCATCAGCCGCATGTCCGGCTGAGAAAATGGCCGCGTAATCATTCATGGCCACACTGAAAACCCTCGATTTTCCTTTGGTCACCAGTTTTAGCCTGTCTCCCAGAGTCGGGGTCATCAACCGTGTGGGCGAACGCTGACCACTCTTGGAGGTCGATCCAACGGTGGTATAAGTGATGTCATCCACACAATCGATCTCTTTTTTCTTGAGCCGGTCGATCCAGTCGTCGTTCACAATGCCATGATGGGCTGGAGTTGTGCCCGTTGCGAGGGTTGCCATCCCGACCGTTGGCCGTTGCACCAGATTGTTGATGTGGTGATTCGCGCAGATGAATCCCTTCGAGTAGATCCGTCTGAACCCATCCTCTCCAAACTTATCCCAGAACCTTTCGATGTAGTCCGGATGCATCTCTTCGACAACGAGGGCAACAATCAGTCTGGGTGCTGCCGATGAAACAGTGGTATGTCCCTGACCGGAGGAAAGCAGCGGAATCAGGAGAACGGAGAGGAGGTAGAGAATCTTTTGAAACATATGGGAGATTTTGATACAAATGTAACGACTTGCCTTGATCCTTCAAAAAACAATTACTTTAGCAAGCAAATCCTTCAAAAAACAAGGGCGATGGAAATAATCCGGGAGGTGTGTGTTGAATCATTTGCTGAGGCAGCGCGAGCGGTGAAAGCTGGGGCAACTCGCATCGAATTGTGCGACAACCTGACAGCTGGCGGCACCACTCCCTCCATGGGGACCATCCACCTGTCGCTGGAGCATCTGCCAGTACCCGTGATGGTCATGATCCGTCCCAGGGGCGGAGATTTTGTCTATTCCGACCTGGAGCTGGAGATCATGGCTTCCGACATCTTGCAGTGCAAGGAATTGGGAGTCAAAGGCATCGTGCTTGGGGTATTGCATCCCGACCATGGCATCGATGTGGAAAGGACCCGTCAACTGGTTGAACTGGCCCATCCCATGGAGGTAACCTTTCACAAAGCCTTTGACCTTACCCCGAACCTACCGGAAGCCTTGTTGCAGCTGAAATCCACAGGCATCCAAAGAATCCTCACCTCAGGCGGAAAAGCAACGGCCATGGAGGCCATCGCACTGCTTACCCGTCTGATAGAACTTGCCGGGCCCGAATTGCAAATCATCGTAGCAGGCAAAGTCACCACAAAGAACATCGAGACCTTGCAAAATCTATTGCCAACGTCAGAATTTCACGGAAGGAAACTTGTAGATTTCGTTCCGGATTGGGAAATTTGACCCCTTCATCATCCATTCTATGACACCCATGCGAAGAATCCTATTGTTTTGCCTTGTGCTTTGGTTTGCATCCAACCTCAGCGCCCAATCCATTGATCTGAACCGATTCGAAAAGAGATCCGGATGGAAGGGAATCTTCATCGGAGAACTGAAGTCCGACTCCCTCTTCCATGAAAAACAGTCCATCGTGCTTGCAGAGATAAGCCTGAAGGATCTGAAGGACTACCAGCTCAAGATTGCCTATTCCGAAGGTGAACTGATCAAAACAAGCAAATTTGGATCAGACAACCAGGCATTGGTCGCGTTGAACGCCGGATTTTTCAATGTAGAAAAAGGGGGATCCGTATCCTACATCGAATCGGATAACCAAGTCATTGCACGCAACCGCACCCCCAAGGAAAAATATGCCAAATCCGATTCCCTGCTCAACGGTGCCATCGTCCTGACAAAAAAAGGTTCCATAAGAATTGAAAAAGCAAAAAATACGGCCGTCTATGAAAAATCCACCCGGGAACGACAGGTGCTGGTCTCCGGGCCGATCCTGATGGAGAAGGGAAAACTGCTTCCACTGGAACATTCGGAATTTGTAAAAAAACGCCATCCAAGGAGTTGCCTGGCCCTCACCAAGGACAAACGGTTGCTCCTCCTTGCCATTGATGGCCGCAGCGAAAAAGCATCCGGCATGAGCCTCTACGAGCTGCAACAGTTTCTGGTCCGACTCAACTGCCGCGATGCCATCAATCTGGACGGTGGTGGTTCAACAACCCTCTGGTTCAGGGATGGTGACCACCCCATGATTCTCAACAGCCCAAGTGACAAAACCGGAGAACGCCCTGTGGCCAACGCCCTGCTCATTTGTCCCAAATAATCGGCGTTGCCCAAAGGAATCTTCTCTCCTGCCTGCCGGACCATTTCGTCAATCCGGGTCCATGTAAATCCCCGGCAGGATTGGTTTTCAAATGGCTTGCAAAGATGGAAATAAAGCGACAATTTTATGTTCCTGAAAACCCCATGGCCTTGCATGTCAACATTCTGGTCCTATTAGTCGTTCTGCTCTTTCCTTCAGGAGTACATGCTGCTGGATGTGAGATGGGAAAAGAATCGCCTGTCGGCGGATCGCAGGGCGAGCGGGGTGTACCGGACCTTACCCTTGAAGGATCCCCGAACGACCGGAATCACGATACCACAAAGGTTTCACAGATCGGCAATGGCTTGGGTTGGAACGATCATTGGACCTTGCGGCAGGATTCTCTCCGCCTGAAACCCATTGGCACACCTTCCGTCCGAAATGACCTGAGCAGTCTGAAATTCGGCGGCGGATTCACCCGAAATCTTTTGGGATATTTCATCACAACTCCTACACACCCCATCCTGAATGCCGGGGTAAAGAGCGTGATCTATTTCAGCCAATTCAGAGACCAAAGAATTTCTTCCATTCGGTTTGTCCGGCTGCATCCGTTTGGTACCTCACTCGATGACACCACCCAGGTTCCGGAAAAGTGGATGGACAAGGCGGCAAACAGACTCCACATGAACACCTCTGTGCGCAAACTACAGATGCAATTGCTTTTCAAGGCAGGCGACCTGTTGGACCCGATGCTGCTGGCAGAGAATGAAAAACTCATGAGGGACCTGGATTACCTGGAAGATGTGCTCTTCAAGATCGAACCTGTGCCCGGCCATCCCGGAGAGGTGAACGTCCTGATCATCTCAAAAGACCGGTTTGAATACGCTGTGAGCATGAGCGTTTCTGAATCCAGCAGTGACCTTGAGTTTGTCAATGAGAATATGTTCGGTTTCGGACACCGCCTCAGTGTGGGATTCGCCCAAAGAAATCGTTACCTACCCGAGATGGGGATCTATGGCTCCTATCATGTCAACAACATCCTGGGGCAATTCATCAATTCCACCCTTTCGATCTCGGACACCTATCTGCGAAAAGACTGGAGCCTGGAACTCTCAAAGGAATTTGTATCCTCCAAAGTGCTGAATGCAGGCGGTCTTTCATTCGATCACGTCTCCCGGTACAATTACATTGCCGACGATCATCCGACAAAACTGGACACAACCGTCGCCTATCTCTCCGGTGATCTCTGGCTGATGCATGCCATTCCGTCTGCTACCAACCCCTCGAAAAGGACCCTCCTCTCTGTGCGTTATGACTACCAGGATTTCAAGCTCAGACCCGATTCTACCCTTGGCCAGAGTCAGTTCCTCCGCAACCACAATTTTCTGACTGGTCGGATCAGTTTCACACAACGCAACCTCTACAAAAGCAGTTTGATTTATGGATATGGCATCACGGAGGACATCCCCTACGGCTATAACTATGAATTGACGGCAGGAGTGGACCGCTCACAGTTTGGCGCATGGCCCTACTTCAATCTTTCCCTGAGCAAGGCAGTCGTGGATCCTTCGGGGAGATACTACAGTGGCCATCTGGGAGTGGATGGCTTTATCAGGGATGGAGCCATCTTGCAGGGGACCTATGTCGCCTCATTCAATTATTTCAGCGACCTCTTCTTCATGCTCAACAACCCATGCAGACAATTCCTGAGATTCGAATGGCTTGGCGGCATCAATAGATTTCAGGAGGAATACCTGACCATCGACGGTCGGTTTGGATTGCGGGATTTCTACACAGAATACCTGAGGGGAAAAAACAGGCTGAAGATCAACCTGGAAACGGTCAGATATCTGAAAAAGAATTTCTATGGCTTTCGGTTCACCAACTACCTCTTTGCCGATTTTGCCTTCCTATCAGACAACATCCACCGCATGTTCACGACAAATTTTTATGCAGGACTCGGAACTGGCCTGCGTATCTACAATGCATCACTCGTGTTCAAGATTGTAGACATCCGGTTAACCTGGTTCCCGCATCTGCCACCGGAAGGGATCCAACCCTTCGGCTTCAATGCCCAGGGATTGACCAAATCCCGGTTCGAAGATTTCCTCGGAAACAAACCCGGACTCATCCGGTACGAATAACCTGTTCCCACGGTACTTCAGCCAACCATACTACGATAGCCTTGCCGGGAGGCAAAGCTAAATCGTATGAACGTATCAGCTTATTGAACCACAATCTGAGTTTAAATCGTTACTGAAACATCTTGCAAGGAACGTATCACGTAACTTTAAAACTGCTCTACACTCCCGGGCTAATCCCGGACATATCTTATGCTATTCCAGATACTTCAACAATCTGGCTGACTTATTACTGTAATACCCATTTCTGGAAACAATCGACCTGAATTGGGAGATTGCCTTATCACGTTCTTCCGTTCTCAGATAGCACAATCCAATGTACCACTCTGACTGCTCAATCAACAGGTTATCTCCTTGGTTTACAACGGCCTCGAAAGAGTTGATCGCCATCTGGTACTTGCCCAATTCCTGGTAGGCTACACCGGAGTAGAAATTCACTGCAAAGCCTTCCTGATCCTCGGGTTTGGCCTTTTCCAACAGAGCCAATGCTCCCGGGTAATTTTTGTTTTGAATCTCCTTAAGCGCCTTGTTCAGGAAACTTGTCGGTGAAGCTGCCGAACGTGCTACAAATGTGGGACCCGCATACGGTTGATAATAAGAGGCATACAATTGATCCGGATTCACTTCCTTCTGTTTCAGGAGTGTGGCAAATGCCAGGAGCAACACCACTACAGAAGCCGCAGCATACCAATAGATCTTCTTTTTGGCTGGTGGAGATATGCCGAGTTTCTCACTCGAACGATTTTGTTCCGTGCGGGCAATCTGTTGCAGATTGTTCCGGAGGGCCATAACATCGGTTTCTGAAAGGGCCGTATCCAACTCTTTGTGGAAAGCCAAATCGGCTTTCAAACCGCTGTTTGCAAACAATTCCTCCTCAAAATCAGCGATTTCCATCTCATCCAAATCATCGTGGATGTATCCATCGATGTCCTCGACAGACCTGGAATGTGAATATTCGGTATGCATCATTTGCCGAAGACCAGCCCTGAGGTTCATGATGTCCATCTCCCCTGCGGCCTCTTCCGTCTCCTGGTGCATAAGTATTTCGAAGGCAAGATCATCATTTTCGAATGCCTCTGCCTGAATCATCTTTTCAACTTCGTTGTCTAGTTCACCTGTAAGAAAATCTTCTATCTCGTTGAATGTGAACTCATGAACTGATACACTTCCGGCAATCGACTTCAGATTTGCCCTTAAGTCCATCACCTCTTTTTCCGTCATGGCCTCCATGACCTGATCAAACATCAGTTCATCTTCAGGATCCATGAATGCATGATCTGTCTCAGGAATGGCCTCATTCACCACACTGATGTCGTGAATGATCTCTTTGGCCGTAACTGCATGATTCCGGATATGAAGCTGTTGCAGATAGTTACCTACCTCAACCTCATCGCTTTCTGCCGGAAGATTGATGGCGTTTCTAACCTCTTCCGAAAGCCCGAAATAAGCATCTTGGCGATGCTCCAGTCCGCAGGGTTCTCCTGATTGATTCATAATATCTTTCAATTGATTGCTCAATAATTTTCTGTGCATTTGTCTTGCCCGGCTGAGATCCGTCCTCATTTCTCTTTTCAGATTCAACGGAATACCTAACAAAACCGACCCTTACGGGTGCTCGCAACAATCTCGGTCATGTTTGCCATCCGAGCATGGGTGCCAAAAGCACTTTGCAAAATATAAAACACTGATTTTTAGTGTGTCACATCAAAAGTAACAAATATAGCGTTACTTTGACACAATTCAGTTACGGGTGCTCAAAAACCTACTGATTTTCAAAACAAAACCTTCAGTAATCTATTCCGTGAGACAGGGACCCATTGGCCACTCCGCTCTGTGCACCTGGTTTCTTCTACGAAACTTGCTTAAAAAAATAACGTTGGAAATTATTCCTCGATGATGATCGGAACCGGGATGTTGTAACCACCTTTAACAACTGCCAATTCAACGCTGGAAAGTACTTCAACTGTGTTGTAATCAAAATTTTTCATGATGTAATGCTTTTAAAGTTATTGATACTTAATTGTTCCTTGCACCTGTTAATTCCGTCAAGTGGCAAAAGGTTACCCCACTTTTTCAAAAAAAATGACCACAAAATCAAAAAAAATTATAACATACTGAATTTGTGATACTTAAAAATTTTTAAAGAGTGCTTTTCCTATTCATTTTTGTCCTAACTTTCCTTCAATGATTGAAGCGCTCCTATGTTTATCCCTTACGATGCCCGAAAATTCATCTCTGTCCTTTTGATTTGCCTTCCATTGATGGCCGATACATTTGTTTTGAAGGCTCAAACCCAAAAAGGAAAGGACATTGAGGACCCCTATCCCATTGCCGTTAAAAAATACAAGAGCGGTTCGCTGGACTCTGCCCTGATGCTCTTCAACCATTCTCTCCGGATCAGAAGTGAAAAGAACGGAAGAAAGTCCATTCCAGTCGCCAACGTATTGACGAACATCGGTGCGATCAAAAGTTCGCAGGGACTCTATGAATCTGCCATCTCCTATTATGAAGAGGCACTTCCCATTTACTTGATGGCTGGAGAGAAAGAATATCGTCGCCTGGCCATTGTTTACCAGAACCTGGGCATCTGCTTTAACCAATCAGATGACATTGAAAAAGCCCTCTCCTACTATGAAAATGCAGACCGGATTTTTCAGAAACTGGATATGTCCGAGAATGTAGATTATGAGCAGCTGTATCTGAATCTCACGCAATTCTATGTGGACCGTGGAAATCTTAAGGAGGCGGAAAAATTCCTCGCCAAATCCTTCGGAAGCAATGCTGCCGGAAGCAACAATTACGTCAAATGGAATTCGGCGGCCATGCTTTCTCTGGCAAAAAAAGATTATGGCCAAAGCATCCAACAACTTCAAAGGGCGCTACAGGAAGGAGAAAAAGTACTTGGGGCAAACTTCATGGAAAAGGGGGTAATCTACCTGAACCTTGGCATGGTTTACCGGGAGATGGATGATTATGAACGGGCCAGAACCCATCTGGAGATTGCATCGGATTTGATTGAGTCCCGAATGGGCAAGCAGAATGTAAATTATTCCAATTGTCTGAAAGAGATTGGATTGAATTTTCTTCAGAAAACAGTAGCCGAAAATGAGGTGGACAGTTTTCTGATGCTGCGCAAAAACAACATCGAAAGTGCCATCGACTGCTTTCAAAAAGCCATGGGGGCAGTCGCTCCCGATTTCAAATGGAATGACGCGGAAGAGAATCCAACACCCGAGATGGCCTATGACAAGATCAAAATGCTTGACATCCTCAAACAGAAGGCTGAGGCGCAACTCCTGATTGCGCAGATCACCCAAAAACAGGGCAACAAAAAGGAGTATCTGCGTGAACTCAAACAATCGCTTTCCACTTTTGCCATCGCCATAAAGTTGATCCACATTGTCCGAAATGGATTCCAAAATCATACCAGCAAGCTTTACCTGGCTGAAAATGAACATCCGGTTTATGCAAAAGCTACGGAAACTGCTGTACGGCTCTACGAGATAACCGGGGAGAGAAGCTTTTTCGAAAAGGGATTTGAATTTTCCGAGAGAAGCCGTAATGCCGACTTCCAATCCATGATGAGCAATGCCCAAGCCATGGAGTTTGCCAACATACCCGATTCTTTGATTCGAACCGATAACGAGATCAAATCGGAGATTTCCTCCTATGAAGCCTTTATTTTCAAGGAAAAGAGCAGTCCCAAACCCGATCAGTCGCGGATCAACGACTGGAAGGACAGAATCTTTTCCCTGAACCAACGCTACCAGCAATTGACAGCATTGGTTGAAAAACGCTATCCAGCCTATTATCAGTACAAATATGCCGACCCCGTCGTACCGCTGCAACAGATTCAGCAATCACTGGATCGCCGGGAGGCCTTTGTGGAATACTTCCTGAATGAAGAGGGGAACTCAGAGACCGGCGAATTGTACACCTTCCTGATAACCAGCCACGAATATCGGCTGTTTAGCCATCCGTTCAGCAAAAAGAACGGCGAACAGGTTGATTGGGTGCTAAAGTTCATTCGCAGTGGCAAGGTACTTGAAAGCAGACGATCCTCCTATGTTCATTTCGCGCAAAGTGCATACGATCTCTACAAAGTATTGATTGATCCCTTCGAGAGCAACCTCATCAACTACCGACTGATCATTGTCCCGGATGGTCACCTCAACTACTTGCCATTTGACGCACTCATTGCCTCGCCGGCCGATACCACCCGGATGGGATTTGCCGGCCTGGATTACCTGGTTCAACACCATGCCATTTCCTACACCTATTCAGGAACGCTGCTCTATCGCTACTTCCGCGAAAATACCAATGCTGCCAACCGACTGGGAGCCTTCGCCCCGGAATACCTCTCACTACCGGGCGACTCCACCCTTGAGGGACTGAATCTTCAGCCTTTACCGGGTGCAGAAGCAGAGGTAAAAGGAGTCACTGAACTCATTCCCGGAGATCAGTTTACCGGAAAAGTGGCGACCAAAGAGATGTTCCTAAAAAAAGCCGATCAGTATGACCTCTTGCACCTGGCCATGCACACGGTGCTGAACGATACCATGCCCCTCTACTCCAAGATGATCTTCTCAAGGGAAGGAAGCGGAAAAATGGAGGAGCGCTCCCTGAATACCTACGAGATCTACAATCTGAAGCTCAACACCAACCTCGTAGTGCTGAGCGGTTGCAATACAGGCTCCGGAAAAATGCAAAAAGGGGAAGGAGTAATGAGTTTGGCCAGGGGTTTCCTCTTTGCCGGATGCCCCAGCATTGTCATGTCCTTGTGGGAGGTGGAAGATGAATCCGGAGCGGAGATCATGACCGATTTCTACCGCAACCTTAGGAATGGCTACACAAAGGATGAGGCGCTTAGAAGGGCCAAAGTCAATTACATCGCCACTGCCGATCCCTTGAAGGCTCATCCATACTATTGGCTCGGTTATGTCTCCATCGGACGACAGACACCCCTGTTCAAAACAAAGGCCGGTTATTTTGCAGGGTTAATTATTTTTGTACTTTTAGCCATCTTTGCAGAGAGATGGTACTTCAAGCGGAAAAGACGAATTGACCGATCAGAATGATATCCTACACAAATGAAGAGTTGCTGAATGGAATTTTACGTAATGACAACGTAATTCTTCAATACATATACAAGAATTTCTATTACAAGGTCAACATCTTCATCAAAAAGAACAGTGGCGATGATGAGGATGCGAATGACATTTTCCAGGAAGCCATCATCGTTGTCTACCGAAAATTAAAGGCCAATGATCTTGTGATCAGCTGTGCCTTTGAAACCTATCTTCATTCTGTCTGCAAGTTTCTTTGGCTCAAACAGCTCTCCAAACAAAAGTCTGAAAAAGAGATGATGGTGGATTCTTCGCGTTTCGGCTCTGAGTTTGACCATGATTTCGCTGAATTGGTTGAGAAGAATGATCGGTTTCGGCTTTATCAGAAACATTTTCAGCTTTTGGGCAGCGATTGCCAGAAATTACTCCAACTCTTTTTCGATAAGGTCCCGCTTAAACAGATCGCCCAGATCATGGGTTTTAGTGGAGAAAAATATGTGAAGAAGAGAAAATTCAAATGCAAGGAGTACCTCATCAACAGCATCAAACAGGATGTCAATTTCAAAAAGCTTAATTGACACCCCTCAACAAAAGACATTCCCTTTTCTTTATTGCTGACCTCCCTTTTTCAGGATGACTTTCTGCTTGTGCGATCCCTCGAACAATTCGAAACACCTAAAGCTACAGGCCAGTGCCCCATTGAAGAGTTCGATCTTCTTGGCCGGTTTCAAACCGATGCTCTTGAATCCCTCCTCCGAGCTGGAGAGAATCCATGCCTGAAATCCAGGATAACGTTGTTTGAGTACATCTCCGCAGGATTTGTAAAGTGCTGGGATCGACCCCGGCTTCAAGCGCTCTCCGTAAGGTGGATTGGTCACAAGATAACCGGCAGGGAAAGGTGGAGAGGAGGTAAGAAAATCGCCCTTTTCCACCACAATATTTTTTGAAAGACCGGCATTTCGAATGTTCTCCCTGGCCATGACACAACTCTGGGCAGAGATATCTCCTCCGATAATTTTGACCTCAATGGCCTTTTCGTAATCACCATTGTAAAGGTTGGAGAAAAGATCGGCATCATAATCGGGCCATTTTTCAAAACCGAAGGATTTGCGGTAAATACCTGCCGGGATATTGCCTGCGATCATGGCAGCTTCGATCAGCAGTGTTCCGGATCCGCACATCGGGTCATAAAAATCCGTTTTGCCGTTCCATCCCGATAGCATCAGCATGCCCGCTGCCAACACCTCATTCAGGGGGGCTTCCCCTTGTCCTACCCGGTATCCCCTCTTGTGGAGTGACTCACCGGAACTATCGAGCGAGATTTCGCACACATCGTTTGATAGATGCAGGTGTATTCGGATATCGGGATTTTCCTGATCCACCGAGGGTCGCTTACCCTGGGTCTCACGGAAAAAATCCACAATGGCATCCTTGAGGCGCAAGGAGGCGAACATGGAGTTGAGAAAGAGATCTGATTGTATGGTGCTGTCGATGACAAAACTTTTACCGATCGAGAGGTAATCGGACCAATTGACCTTCCTTGCCTGATCATAGAGCGCTTCCTTCCGATCTATTCTGAAATGGGCGATGGGCATCAAAACCCGAAGCGCTGTCCTGAGTAAAAAATTGGCTTTGTAAAGGGTTGTCATGTCCCCTGAGAAGGACACGGCACGCCGTTCCACGGTAATGTATTCACCACCAATGCCTTTGATCTCTTCAGCCAGGACATTTTCCAGTCCGGCAAACGTCTTGACAACAATTTTAAATTTCTTCACCTGAATGATTCTTCCAAAAAACTGACAACGAATGAAACAATGGAACCCGTAAATGAGGTCAAATGCCTCCTCCAAAAATAAACTCTGAGGCCCTCGCGCGATTCTGAACGATCTTTGAATAGGGGGGCAAATCATTTGTAACCCATATGTTGCCACCGATTACAGAATCGTGGCCAATGGTAATCCTGCCCAAAATGGAGGCATTGGAATAGACCACCACATTGTCTTCCACAATCGGATGTCTGGGAATTCCTTTGACGGGATTTCCTGCCTCATCCAACGAGAAACTTTTGGCCCCCAGCGTAACACCCTGATAGAGCTTCACATGAGCACCAATGATGGAGGTAGATCCAATCACGATACCTGTACCATGATCAATGGCAAAATAGGGTCCGATCGTTGCTTCCGGATGGATGTCGATCCCCGTCTCGGAATGAGCCATCTCCGTGATGATCCGGGGAATCAACGGGATGCCGAACTCATGAAGTGTATGGGCAATCCGATAGCTTGAGATGGCACGTATGGCTGGGTAGCAAAAAATGACTTCACTGATGCTCATGGCCGCCGGATCCCCCAAATAGGCCGCTTCTACATCGGATATCAGCACCTTGCGGATATCAGGTAAAGCCGCGATAAACCGGGCAGAAAACCGTTCTGCATCCGCCTTCCGATTCTCCAGGTCTGAGGCGGTATCCTTGTCGCATACGAAACAAAGTCCGGCCAGCAATTGCTCCGACAGCAGATGAAAAACCTCATCCACCAGAACACCCATGTGGTATTGGAAGGTGGTAGGCTGGAAGTTGATGGGGCCAAAATAGCCGGGAAAAATGATTTGCCTCACCTTTTCGACCAAGACCCTCAGTTTCTCAACGGATGGCATGGGCTCTCCCGCGCGTTGCGCATGGGCGACCTCTCCAACTACCGGAAGATCCGTTAGTTGCTGCACTGCCTTCCCGATTGACTCACTTATATTCCATTGTGTATGTTCCTGCATAATCCAGGTTTTTTTCGCTTTG
>JAJTBP010000441.1 GCA_021286825.1 Marinilabiliales bacterium
TCCCTGGCCAGTTCTTTCAGCAACGAGAGTGAAAACTCGTTGTTCTTGAGCAAGACATCGAAGAATATCTGCGGGGGAACGGTCAGGATCTCTGAATCCTCTATGACGATGGCAGTACCGTTGTGTGGCTCTCCAGCGATCAGGGAGCGGTAACTGATGAGTCCATTGTCGGTAAACATCCGGATGATCTGCTCACGCCCGCCAATTCCTTCCTTGATCAGTTTGACCTTCCCCTCCTTCAGAAATTGTAATCCAATGGGATAATCCCCTTCCATGAAGATGTAGTCATTCTTCCGGTAACGGGCACTGGAGGAATTGGCCAGCAAGATGATCTTCTCCTCCGCTGTCAGCAGATTGAAGAGGCAATTCTCGCCCTGAAATAAACTTTCAAAACCCGCACTGTCTGGAATCATCCGAAAAATATGTTATAAAACATCTCAAAATTATAAATTTTTGATTCCAAAACCAATAGCGCCACTCTGTTTTGCGGGGGGTGGGAAACTTCCGTCCAAAATAAGGCATGGTTTGAGTCAAGGGAGGAGCGTACTTCCCACGACAAGGGTGCAAGTGGAACCCGCTATCGCGGATAGCGTGCGACGATGGGCATCTTTCGGCCAAAGCCGAATGCCTTGGAAGAGATTCGCAGGACGGGGGGTGACTGGAATCGCTTGTATTCATTTCGGTTGACCAGCGTCACCACTTTTCTGACCACCTCTTCCGGAAAACCCTCTTCCATGAGTTGACCGATGCTGATGCCCTGGTCAATGTAACGGTAAAGGATGGCGTCCAGCAGATCATATTCGGGAAGGGAGTCGGAATCTTTCTGGTCGGGCCTGAGTTCAGCAGATGGGGGTTTGCTAAGGGTATTCCAGGGGATGATCTCTTCCTCCCGGTTGATGTAGGCCGATAGTTTGTACACTTCTGTTTTGTAAAGGTCACCGAGTACCGAGAGACCACCGTTCATGTCACCGTAGAGCGTGCCGTAGCCCACTGCCATTTCGCTTTTGTTGGAAGTATTGAGCAAGATGTTTCCAAACTTGTTGGACAAGGCCATCAACAAGCTGCCCCGGATCCGGGCCTGGATGTTTTCTTCTGCCAGATCCGGTTTCAATCCGTCGAATAGGGGTTTCAGGGTTTCATCAAAAGCCGCCGCAATCAGGTGAATCGGCACGATCTCGTAGACAACACCCAGCTTTTCGGCCAATTGGACTGCGTCAGACACGGAGTGGTCGGAAGAATATTTGGAGGGCAAGAGCAAGACCCGCACATTTTCCCTGCCCAAGGCTGCAACGGCCAGAACCAGAGTCAAGGCCGAATCAATCCCACCTGACAAGCCAAGAGTGGCCTTCGAAAAACCGGATTTACGGAAGTAATCGGAAATTCCCAGCACCAGAGCCTGGTAGATTTTCTCATAGGGATCGGAGGGGGTTGATGGGGTAAACGCTGGAGAATGAGTCGTGTCGATGACGGCAAAATCCTCCCTGAAGTATGCCAATGCCTTCACCAGATTTCCTTCACGATCGACCATCAGGGACCCTCCGTCAAAGATCAGTTCGGTCTGGGCTCCCACCTGATTGACATAGACGATGGGCACCTTGTACCGCACCGCGTTCTGTATCATGATCTCCTTCCTGAGCATCTCCTGATGATAGGAAAATGGTGAGGCAGAGAGGTTGATCACCAGATCCGGATTCAGTTTGCAATTCTCCTCCATCGGCGAGATGGCATAGAGATGTTCACGACCAAAGGCACTCATGACCTTTTGTTCAAACCAAAGGTCTTCGCATACGGTTACAGCAATCTTCGTTCCGTTGAGTTCGATCAGTGAAAAATCCCGGTTGGCCTCGAAGTGCCGATATTCATCAAACACATCATAAGTGGGCAGCAGGGTCTTGTGGTGGATGCTCTGGATGGCCCCCTCCCTTAGGAAAAAGGCTGAGTTGAACAACATCTTGCC
>JAJTBP010000442.1 GCA_021286825.1 Marinilabiliales bacterium
TAACGATGGATACCTACCGTGAAATATTGTTAAAATACTGGGGCTATGATCATTTCAGGCCTTTGCAGGAGGAGATCATCCAGTCTGTGGCGGCTGGAAGAGATACCCTCGGGCTGATGCCGACCGGTGGTGGCAAGTCGATCACCTTTCAGCTTTTTTCCCTCTCTGTCGAAGGGATGTGTCTGGTTATCTCACCTTTGATCTCGTTGATCAACGACCAGGTGGAGCGGTTGCGGTCGAAAGGGATACGGGCCCTGGCCATCTATTCCGGCATGACCTCCCGTGAAATTGAGATTGCCCTGAACAACGCCCTTTACGGCGACTACAAGTTTCTCTATGTCTCACCCGAACGCCTCCAGTCTCCGGCATTTCTCGAATACCTCAGCCGTTTCCGGCTCAACCTGATCGCGGTAGACGAAGCCCATTGCATTTCGCAGTGGGGATATGACTTCCGTCCATCCTACCTGCAGATTTCGGCAATTCGTCCCCTATTTCCGGATGTGCCCCTTCTGGCCCTCACCGCCACCGCCACTCCCGAAGTGGTGGACGACATCCAGGAACGGCTGCTTTTCAAAGCCAAAAACCTCTTCCGGACCGGATTCTCACGGCCCAACCTGACCTATCTCGTTCGTGAAAAGGAAGACAAACTGGGTTATCTCCTGGATACCGTTGCCCGGTCGAAAGGATCAGGCATCATCTATGTCAGAAGTAGAAAACGGTGCCGGGAGATTGCGGATCTGCTTGTCAGCAAGGGGGTCACGGCCGATTTTTACCATGCCGGACTGAACTCCGCGACGCGAAGCGAGAAACAGGAGCGTTGGATGAAGGGCGAATCCCGCGTGATGGTGGCCACCAATGCCTTTGGAATGGGGATCGACAAGCCGGACGTGCGCTTCGTGCTGCATCCCGATCCGCCCGATTCGCTGGAGGCTTATTTCCAGGAGGCAGGCAGGGCAGGCCGTGACGGCAAAAGATCGGTGGCTTTGCTGATCTGCAACGGCAGCGATCAGCGCCGGTTGCACAAGATGGTGACCGATGCCTTCCCCGAAATGGAGAAGATCCGGGCCGTCTACAACAGTCTCTGCGATTTTTTGCAGATCTCAGTCGGGACGGGAAAACTGGGGACCCATCCGATTCAACCCGAAAATTTTGCCCGAACCTTTGGATTCTCCCTTTCTACCGTTTACAACAGCTTGCAACTGCTCGACAGGGAAGGATTGATCAGCTACACGGAAGAACCCGACAATTCTTCCCGGGTCTACTTCCTGGTGAGGCGCGACGAGCTGTACCGGTTTCAATCCGGGAACGAAATGACCGAGAAGTTGATTGGTCTGCTGCTCAGGTCCTACACCGGCCTATTTACCGACTATGTGAGAATCGATGAGGCGCTGCTGGCCAAACGTCTCGGGCTGGATGGCAACGAAACCTATCAACATCTCAAATATCTCTCCCAGCAAAAAATCATCCATTACATCCCCAAACGCGAATCGCCACTGGTGCAACTGATGGTGGAGCGTTTGCCCGCAGAGCGGATACGAATCTCGGCCATTCACTACCAGGAGCGGAAAGCGCATTACCGGGATCGGGTCGATGCCGTGCTTGATTACGCCCACGACACACAGCAATGCCGCAGCCGAAAGTTGCTCGCCTACTTCGGTGAACTGGATGCCCCTTCGTGTGGCCAGTGCGACGTCTGTACAGGAGAGCATGCAACAGGCGTGACCCAAGCACAGTTTGAACAGTTGTCGGAGGCGATCCGCCGAAGGCTGGAAAAGGCTCCGATGGAAGCTTTGGAATTGGTCAGGGATTGCGGTGAAAATGAAAAATCTACCATGAGGGTGTTGCGTTGGCTGCTCGATCAGGGGGAGTTGGAGGCGGGTCCGGGAGGATTGATATCCCTTCCTTCCTGAACCGTGTTGCAGGGTGTCTCAAAGGGTGGCAGGCTAGGCCCTTGG